>DGRY01000185.1 GCA_002391185.1 Prevotella sp. UBA4376 | reverse complement strand
ATTTAATTAAAGTTGCTGAGGAAGCATTTGCAACCGGCCAGAAGTTCCCAGAGTTCGGCCCTGGTGATACTATCACAGTCGCTTACAAAATCGTCGAGGGAAACAAGCAGCGTATTCAGCTGTACCGTGGTGTTGTAATCAAGATTTCAGGTCACGGTGACAAGAAGCGTTTCACTGTTCGTAAGATGTCAGGTACCGTAGGTGTAGAGCGTATCTTCCCTATCGAGTCACCAGCTATTGACAGCATCACTGTTAACAAGCGTGGTAAGGTACGTCGCGCTAAGTTGTACTACCTGCGCAATCTCACCGGTAAGAAAGCTCGTATCGCTGAGAAGAGAACTCCAGTTGTTTCAGAATAATTTGGTTTCTCAGAAAAGAAATAGAAAGGGATTCAGCCGTGTGCCGAATCCCTTTTTATTTTTCCTCATCACCATCCATAAAGGTATCGTGAAGTTCGTCCCAATTTTGAAAGCCAGCAAGCAAAGCCATACGATTGAGCGTGGCCTTGGAAGGCTTCTCTTTTTCTAAAAAGTGATTAATCGCTTTCTTTAAATCCTTATTCATTACCTTAAAAAACTAATATCAAATGCAAAGGTAAATAATAATTTTGAATTTGGTATTAGGAATTACAAAATAGTCGCACCTCGTGCGAGGTTGAGTTATTAAATTTAAAATTATTATTCATTATTTATTCCCGTTGGTCAAAGGAACTTCTTCCTTTCGGTCTGTGACCGTTGGTTCCAAATTAATAATTCTTATTACGCTTCGCTTAACGTGTAATTACCGAAAATTGACGTAAATTTTTCGAAAATTATTTTTCTTTGATTGAACATATAATTTATGATAATTTGCGATTAATTTTTGATAATTCGCGTCTGCGTAAGCAAAATAACATTACATCTCATTATACACTATTAATTATTTACTGAACTTTCTCAAGTGAATATTTACTCTAAAATATTATCAAGAATTTGAGACGAGTTGATGAGAGCTTTGCTCGAATAATTAGAGAATTTAGGCTTACGCCCTTGAGGTTCTTTAAATTCTATTTGATTCATAAGAATTATAAGATTACGCAAAGGCGCAAGCCCAATTCTAAAATTCCTGTAATTCTTGATAAAAAAAAACTTGCGAAACTTAAATCTTTGATTGAACATATAATTTAGGATAATTTGCGATTAATTTTTGATAATTCGCGTCTGCGTAAGCAAAATAACATTATTAGAAACCTCTCCCCCCGCCCTCCCCTGCAGGGAGGGAGCCTCGCAAGCTCAAAAAAATAACTCATCATTGTCCATAGGGCAAATAATTATCTCTTTCGTCTTACGCTTGCACCGACATGTCGACAGCATCTACTCAGTCAGTGACCGTTGGTTCCACATTCTTCTGGTTTTCTTCCTAACACAGGGAATTACGGGTGAGCCCTTTTTTCACTCTCTTTATCAACTCCCTATTCTCTTCAGTATCTTTCAACAAATCAGATTTCTGTAAGAAAATAGTGTAGTTCGCTTTTTCTTTCTTCTTATCGCCTGTTGCCCCATACATCTGAGCGATATTATAGTATGTGATTGGATCATCAGGGTTATATATAGCGCTCTGTTCAAATTCCTTTGCTGCCTTATAATAGTTTTGTTTATTATAATAAGCCTGAGCCTTTTCTTTATACAGAATAGCCAACAGGGAACTATCTGGTTTCTGCAGTTCTATAGCTTGAGAAAGATAGATAACAGCCTCATCGTTCTTTCCCATTTCTAAACATAGAGTGCCCAGATAATGCAAAGAGATATAATCCTTAAAACTCTTATGCGTTGCAGCACGCACCAGATAATCGTAAGCCAATTCACCCTTATGTAGCTTTGCGAGCGAAATACCCATTATAAAGGTCGATTCATAGTTATCAAATCCTTTTTCTTCAAGTTTTTTATATGTTTTATATGCTTCACTATAGTCTTCTAATAGATAAGAAGAATAACCATATTGTCGCAAGACTAACATATTGGTTGAATCTCTAAACAAATAAAGTGAACAAATCTTCTCTGCCTGTAACGGTTTGTTATTATCATTACAATACGATGCCATAGACACAACTATCTCACTATCGTATGGATTTAGATGTGTAGCACTATCACCATAAAACAAAAGCGAATCTCTGTTGCTCATACTGCTATAGGCGAAATACAGTGAGCGAATATCATTATATACAATACTGTCTGAAGGTATGCTTCTAAGCAAACTCGCACACTCTTTGTTTCTTCCCATTTTTCGATATACATTAGCAAGCTTTCTTGCCATAGTAACATTTGAGTTCAGATCATAAGCCTGCTTATAGAAAATAGAAGCATGGTAATAATTATACGCAGCTATACAACTATCTCCCCTTAAAGATAGAATCTTCAACGTATCAACAGCCTCTTGCTTCTTTTTCGCATCACACAACATAGAAGATGATTGCATTACAATCATCAGAAAAATAAAAATATAACGCATAATCTATTTATATAACAAATTATTGTTTCGCAAGTTTCGCTTGCAAAAACAACCAAAAGATCAAAACAAAGCGGCGCATGCGCCGCTTTTATTTTACTTTAGATTAAAGCTGATAGGAACATTATATTTCACTCTTACAGTTTCACCATTTTGCGTTCCAGGTGTCCACTTTGGCATCAGAGTAACAACACGTTCAGCCTCTTTTACAAGGTCGGCTTTGGCAGCAGCAATTTCTTCCTCTGTAGGCTTTGCCTTCTCTTGTGTTTCAGGCTGTCCGTCAGTCTTTTCTGTTTCCTGACGACTCATATTAGTATAAACAGTATGAACATCAGAAACAGAACCATCCTTATTCACAATAAACTGTACAACCACCCTTCCACTGGCCCCAACATTTTGAGCAGAGATAGGGTATTTCACATTCTGAGTAATATACTTAAACAATTCAGCCATACCACCTGGGTATTGTGGCATTTGCTCAACAACATCAAACACCTTTGGATCATCGTCTATTACTATCTCTTCTTTAACAGCCTCTGATGCTACAGGAACATCCTTCTTAGCAACAGTAGCCTTTGCTGAAACCGTTTTCTTCTTTTGAGTGGTAACCTTGGTTACCTTCTTCTGGTTGCTATCTGCCAACTGATAGTCTATAACATTGCGGGCTGTAGCAACAAGAGAAATGGCAACTATAGGAAGTACATATAGGGCTTTAAGCCAGCTATAACGATTTTCTTTTTTATTCTGCATCATGGCGATTCTTTGTTTAAGGGTACTGTGATTAATACCATTGGCAACGGAATACCCGCCTGCTACCATGGCTTTTCGGATAAGTAGATATTGATATTGACGCACATTGATGCCCTGAGAGAGTACAGCCGCATCAGCTTCATACTCATGAATATCACGAATATCACTACGCAACATCCACATAGCAGGATTAAACCACTGAAACGACGTAAGAATATCCACAAGCACAACATCAAGCGAATGGTAACGCTTTATATGTCCGCGCTCATGCATCATGATGGCACTACATGGGTTCTCGTAATCACTACGCGAAAGCACAATATAGCGCATCCAACTAAAGGGCGAGATTTCACCCTCTGCAACGGCTATAATAGTACCGTCGTCCTGTGGGTGCTTCTCGCATCCACGAATTAGTATGCATACTTTCGATATCGAAACAATTGTATAAGTCAAAGTAATGATGACACCGAGTGCAAACACCACAGACAGCACTATGCCCCACCACGGTGTTTCGGCATTTTCCTCTATAATACCAGCTGTCATCGGCTCACCCACGCTTACCGATGCCATCAGCTCACTTGAAACAATCTTTGTCTGGTGAAGCGTGATAACACACAACGGCAATACAAACGACAGCACAGCAGTACCTAAAAGCACTATACGATTCAGCACATGCAGATTGTCGCGTTGTAGCAGCAGGCGATAGAACATGTAAAACATGGCTATAAGCACAGCCACCTTGGCATCATATACAAGGAAATCCATCATATTAGTTTGTTTTATGGTTAAGGAGTTCAGGATAGCTATAAACTATTTCTGATTTTCAATCTGTTCTATCAGTTCCTTTAGTTCGTCAACAGAGATTTTCTCTTCTTTTACAAAGGCACTTACTGCAGAAAGATACGAATTGTCGAAATAGTTTTTTATCACACCAGCAATAGATTTCTTACCATATTCCTGCTCAGAAATCACAGGCTTATAGCGGAAACTACCACCGAAGCTCTCGTGCTCCAAGAAACCATTATTCTCAAGGAAACGCACCTGAGTTGACACCGTATTAAAATGCGGCTTGGGATCTGGGAAAAACTGAATAAGTTCGCGAACAAACATCGGACCATTCGTCCAAAACAAATCCATTATTTCCTTTTCCTTGTTCGTTAGTTTCTTCATATTTTGTTATTTTTTTAAGTTTCACAATCTACGCTTGCTAAGTAGATAAAAGAAGATTAATATCCCCCTTCCCTCTGGAGGGAAGGCTGGAAAGGGTCTTCTTTTTTCTTGTGCCGTCAATATCTATATCCGATGCAAATAAACTAAAAATATTAGTTCGCTACAACTAATTATCTTAGTTATTAAGATTCATTAATACAAAATCCACGAATTTAAGTTCCATTAGCAATATCTATCCTATACCTGCAAAATAGCATTAGTAGAAAAAATGTTGTCATATAGCAACAAAAACATTTCACTATTTTTAAGTATTGCAGTTTTTAACATTTTGTAATACTTTTGCAGCCGAAAAAATAACCAGATAATAGATTGAATATTTAATATGAAGAAGTTATCACTTTTATTGGCTATGGCTGTATGTACTCTGCATGTTTCTGCTAAAACAGCCCTCGTAGTAATTGCTCATGGTTCTCCATCACAACAATGGAACAAACCTGTTCTTGACTTGGAGCGCAAACTAAATGAAATCTCAATAAAAGGTATCGACTACAAGCGTGTGGCACTCATGGAGTTTTCGCAACCTAACATACCATCTGTTGTGAGAGATTGCGAAAAAGAAGGTGTTGACACTATCTTTGCTCTTCCCTTGTTTATGGCTCCATCAAGTCACTCAGAGGATGATATTCCTAATCTGTTGGGTGTGAAATACGACCCGGATGTACGTGAGGATTTGAAAAACGAAGAGGCTGAGTTTGTAAAGAGTAATATAAAGTTTGTTGTTGGGCCTACTCTCTATGGTTCTAACCTAATAGAGAAAACCATGTGTGAACGCATAAAGGAAATGTCGGTAAATGCTGCCGAAGAAGGTGTTGTAATCCTTGCGCATGGCGATCCTGAGCGCATAGGCTATTGGAGAATCCTTTTGGACAGAACAGGCGAATATATTAAGCAGAGCACAAAGATAAACTATATTGATACCGAACTTATCGCTATGGGACAGAACTTTGCTGCTGATGTTACTCCACTTCTTGACAAAGCAAAGAAAAACAAGAAGCGTGTCTTGGTTCAAGGTATATACCTTATGTCGAGTGTTGCCGATATGGCAAAGCGCACAGGACTGATGAAGGCTGGTGATAAGAATGTTGTTTTCGGTAACTTCGGTATTCTGCCAAAGTCGGAGAACGAGGTTGTAAACTGGATTGTTGAAACAACAGAAAAGTGGCAGGGAGAAAAGTAAAAAGGTAAAGGAGAAGTAAATCCTTTTTTACTAAGGGAGGACTAACCTGCTGATGATAAATATTTGTATAAAAATACAATATGCTCACTATAAAAACTATAGTTCTATTTTTTTTGATAGAACTATAGTGTTTTTTTATATCATTACTAAAGTTTCGCAAGCGAATTATTTTACTTGAGATTTTAAAAAGAAGAAAAACAGAGCCTCTCCCATCCCTCCCCAGTAGGGAAGGGCTAACCAATTGGCGTTTCTTGCTGAAAAATAATAAAAGCGCTCTGTGCTTCATATTTCAATTTTCAATTTTCAATCTTCAATAGCATTGATTACAATGCGCCTGCTGATGCACAGGCGCTTCGCTATTGAAGATTGAATATTGAATATTGAAGAATAAGTGCAAAGGATATCAATATAGACTTTGAACTTTGAGATTTGAAGATTGAATTTTTTCAGCAAGAAACGCAAGCATAAGACGAAGAAGATAATAGCGAAGCGTCTGAGAGAGGCTCACTTTGTCATTTGGCGTGCGCCTGCTTCGCGCTGCCTCCCTTATTCCTCTAATCGTTCTCTAACACTTCTGTAATCGTTCAATAACGATTCTCTAATTCGCGATTATTGCGCGATTAGTGTCACTGTAGAGTCATTATAGACTCATAGTAGAGTCATATTAGAGCCACCGCCTTGTTACCCTTGTATTTTTCAAAGATAAAGCATTGTACAAGCGGTAATATGTTGTGGCATACTTCAAGCATAGTCAAAGCATAGTTCAACCATAGTCAAACCATACTCGGCGACTATGGTTTGACTATGGTACAAAGGATGGTGGTAGGAGAGTGAAGTGTGTAATTAGCTGATTTTGTGTTGTCAGTTTTAGTGCTTACGACTGTTTTTGGTTGACGTGTTTATATTATACGACTAATTCTTGTTGTCATACTCTTTATTAGGCTTTTCTTCAAGTATCATTATAAACTTAAAATGATTGTCAACAAAATCAGGCATAAGTTTATTTGGGTCAAATACAGCTACAAGAATGCGGTATTCTGTTCCTTCTTTATAAATATCATCAAAACCTTCAATTGTCCCAGCATGATATTGGTAGCCGTTTTTTCTTGTAATTACATATCCTTTTTTTAGAAGACTTTATTGATGTTCCTGGATAAGAATAGTATTCCTTATGAGCATGTACAACAAGCTCTTCAAGTCCTGCATAGCGGTAATCGCTTGTATCGTTTGAACACGAAGTAAGGAGTAAGGAAAAAACGGCAATCGTAAAAAATAATATTTGTCTCATCTATTTTAGTTTGAGTTAATTCAAATGCACAAATAGAAAAAAATGAATATGTTGGTTGAATAATTTCCAAATTCTATTTTGCTAAAATGAAAATAATTGAGTTATATCAATCATAGATTTATCCTAAACGCATCCTAAGAGCATCTTTTTATCTCGAATTAGAGACGAGTTGATGAGAGCTTTGCTCGAATAATTATAGAATTTATCTTTTTCCTTACTGACGTTTTGCAAAGTGAATATACGCTCTGTATTTTTCTGTAGTGAGTATGGAGGAGGTTTTAAAAATTGATAATGTTTCTTAAACGGGGAATAATGTTACGGTATATTTTATAAATTCGCAACTGTTGTTTCGTTGATGACAAACAACACAACCTGCTATTAAACCTGTAGCTTATAATGAACCACAAAATGGAAAAACATCATGAGAACCAAGATTATTACATTCTTTGCCGCTACATTATTCTCTGCAACCTGCTATGCCCAGCAATTCAAGTTGAATGATGCTGGATATTTTAATCGTGAAGGCGTGGATGTAATGGCATTTAGCGATTTCTATCCTGAAGGGCATCAGGGGGGAATAAGTATTGTTATGAACGGACAACGAATAGCTGCCAATGGCGATATTCGTCTTGAGCCGACACCTGGGCAATGGCAGGCAGTTCCAAAACAACTATCACGAAAAGTAAATGTTAATAGCATAGAAACAACTCTTTGTTATCCTGATTCTTCACGGCATCTCACAGGATTTAATCCTATGATTTATCCTGATTTGCAACTAAGATATTCTGTTCGTCTTGAGGCTGACGGAGATGGTCTTGTGGTGTCTGTTGATCTTGATAAACCTATTCCAGAGAAATATGTTGGAAAGGTGGGATTTAATCTTGAGTTCTTCCCTGGAATATTATTTGGGAAGCCTTGGCTTATGGATTCAAAATCGGGAATCTATCCTCAGCAGCCTAATGGTCCTGTTGTTTCTTCTGAGTCTGTTATTTCTCAACCAGGAAACTTCCATCCAGAAGGCAAACCGCTTGCCGATATTAATAACCTAAAGGGTGAGGGATATGGTTATGCTTATTCACCTATTTTGGCTGATGAGGTGATAGCCAAGCCTTATGCTGTTGGCTGTTCGTTTACATCGTGTCCTGACGATCCGATGAGTCGTGTAACCATAGAATCTCTTACCTCTGCAGAGTTAAAACTCTATGATGGGCGGATGAACCATAATAATGGTTGGTTTGTTCTTCGTAGCGATATTCCTGCAGGTGTGACCAAAGGAGCCATTCGTTGGAAGATAACACCTAATGTGGTTAGCGGATGGATGTATAAACCTATTGTGCAGACTTCTCAGGTGGGTTATCTTTGTAGTCAGACAAAGAGGGCTATTATAGAAATGGATAAACGCTCTAAGGCTACACTGGTGGCTTCTGTTTTCAAGCTTACTCCCAAAGGTGAAGAAAAGGTTGCTGACATTACTCCTATAGAGTGGGGCGAGTTCCTGAGATATAAGTATTATACTGTTGACTTCAGCAATATCAAAGGTGATGGCATGTATTTCGTGCGTTATGGCGAAAGCAAGTCGCCTGTTTTCCGTATTGCCGATGATGTGTTTGATAGGGGAGTGTGGCAACCTGTAGTGGAATATTTCCTTCCTGTTCAGATGTGCCATATGAGGGTTAGCGAGAAATATCGTGTGTGGCACGATCGTTGTCACATGGATGATGCACGAATGGCTCCTATAGGCAATCATATTGATGGCTATGACCAAACGCCTGGCATTTCTCCTTTCAAGGCAGGAGAGTGTGTTGATGGCGTAAATATTGGTGGCTGGCATGATGCTGGCGACTTCGATTTACGAGTAGAGTCGCAGGCAGGCGAATGTTATATCCTCTCGCTTGCTTACGAGACTTTTCATCCAGAGATTGATGTAACTGCTATTGACGAGAATAGTAAGACTTGTGAAATACATCAACCTGATGGCAAGAACGATATATTGCAACAGATAGAGCATGGGGCTCTTAGTGTTGTTGGTGGTTATAAGGCTTTAGGAAGACTCTATCGTGGTATCATAGCTCCGTCTTTGCGTCAATATGCTATGTTGGGCGATGCTGCAGCTATGACCGATGGCAAGAAAGGAAATATTGATGACCGTTGGATTTTCACAGAGAACAATTCTTATCGCGAACTGACTACGGCTGCTCATCTTGCTGCCACATCACGTGTGTTGCGAGGATATAATGACAGTCTTGCCATTTCTTGTCTTGATATTGCTCGAGAGTTGTATTCTACTACCGAGGCCAAAGGCTTTATGGTAGGAATGAAGATGCAGGCTGCTGCCGAACTATATCTCACCACAAAGGAAAAAGCATATCTTGATTTTATTGTTTCACAAAAAGATATGTTCCGTAGGGGTGGTTCTTGGGCATGGTTCCTTACACGTGTAGAACGACTTGTGGCAAAGAGTAAGGATAAGGATGTGCGTTCATGGTGTAATAGTTATCGTGAGTCGTTAAAGGCATATAGTCAGCAGCTTAATGAAGTGATAAACAAGACTCCTTATGGAGTGCCTTATCAGCCTTCTATATGGGGAGCAGGCTGGGATATTCAGCGTTTCGGATTTGAGAACTATTTCCTTGCTTCTGCCTATCCCGAGATGTTCTCGAAAGAGCCTGTTTTTAATGCTCTCAACTTTGTTTTGGGGTGTCATCCAGGAAGTAATCAGGCATCGTTTGCTTCTGGAGTAGGAGCGCAATCGGCAACAGTAGGATATGGCTTGAATAGAGCCGACTGGAGTTATATTCCTGGAGGTGTAATCTCGGGAACAGCCCTCATTCGTCCAGACCTTCCTGAACTCCTCACCTTTCCATATCTTTGGCAACAAACAGAGTATGTTCTTGGTGGAGGATCAAGCAATTATCTGTTTATTGTTTTAGCCGCGTCTCGGCTAAAACAATAAACAGATAATTGAATAAGTAAATACTAATGTATAATGAGTAATTTCACAGTTCAAAATTCTTCCTATCGGTTAGTGATTCGATAATGGAATTGTAGGAGTACGGTGGCATTTACAAGTAGCTTATGAGCTTTGGCGAGGCTCCCTCCCACTCGGGGGAGGGCAGGGGGGAGGTCTCTCATTTTAACTCCGACAACTCAAGCCAGCGGAACTCCTTTTCTTCGAGTTCGTCCTTTATCTGTGGCAGGCGCTTGCTCTTTTCGGTAAGCTCCTCTACGGATAGAGTGCCAGAACAGAGTTGTTCCTCAAGCGTTTTCTGTTCTTTCTCAAGAGCTTCAATCTCCTTTTCAAGTGTAGCAAACTCCTGCTTCTCCTTATATGTCATACGACGGCGGTCGTCGTGATGATAGTTTTTCTTTTCGCTCTTTGGTTCCTTGGCTTTGTTTTCGGCTTCCTTCTTGGTTTCCATTCTGTTCCATTCACGATATTGTGAATAGTTGCCAGGGAAGTCCTTTATTTCGCCTTCGCCTTTAAACACGAGGAGGTGGTCAACAACCTTGTCCATGAAATAGCGGTCGTGACTAACCACGATAACGCATCCTGGGAA
>DGRY01000035.1:12724-13375 GCA_002391185.1 Prevotella sp. UBA4376 | reverse complement strand
CGAAGCCAAATCCATCGGCACCGATAACGCTTCCTGCATGGATGGTTACGTTGTTACCAAGTTTGCAGCCATGATAGATAGTTACGTTAGGATAGATTTTACAATCCTTGCCGAGTGTAACGTTATCACCAATGTAGCTGTGTGGGTAGATTTCTGTGCCATCGCCAACAACAGCGCCGTCAGCAATGTAGGCGAAAGCTCCGATATATACATTCTCGCCAATCTTTGCGTTTGGAGAGATGAAAGCCAAAGAGTCGATGCCACTCTTCTTTGGATTAAGTGCAGCAGAATACATCTGCAGGAGTTTAGCAACGCAGTCGCGTGCATTCTTTACTCGGATGATTGTAGTGTTCTCAACTGGTTTTTCCAGTTCGAGAGTCTCGTCAACGAGTACTACAGATGATTTTGTATCGTAAATATAATGGGTGTATTTAGGATTTGCCAGAAATGAAATAGCTCCAGAAACTCCTTCTTCTATTTTTGCAAATGTGTTTACAGTGGCGTTTTCATCACCTTCCACTGTGCCCTGAATAAACTGGGCAATTTGTTTTGCGGTAAATTCCATCTTTTTTATCAAATCGTTTTCAATTAATTGTGCAAATATAGCAATTTTTATTTAGAAACGCTGATAACAGAGATAATATTTACGTA
>DGRY01000035.1:0-12675 GCA_002391185.1 Prevotella sp. UBA4376 | reverse complement strand
AATATTTACGTATTTTTTTGGAAAGCAGAGACACATTAAGTAAATCGGAAGCATCAGTTATGTCTTTAATGGTTCCGTCTTTATAGAGAATGGAAATCTGATCGTCGTTAACGTCGTACATGTCTTTCTGTATCCTTGAAACGCTGAAAAGGTATTGAGCTTCTTCAATGCTCACTCCTGCTTCCTTGGCAAGTTTGTTTTGAAGAGCAGATATGGTTTCTTCGTCTATGTGATTTTCATGGATTTCAACCTTGAAAATGTTGCGGTTTATCATGTCGCCAGCAAGTATAGAGAGTATTTTGTCGTCATTTTGTGCCCATACTTTTATGCTGCTCCACAAATCGTTGTCGTCGAGGAGTTCGTAGTTTCTTAGGGCTTCAGAACCTAATGTGAAATCCTTGCTTTCTACGTTGTTGTAAAGGAAGAAACGTAGCTGTGGTGGTGCAAAGATGTCTTTTCCTTGTTGCGCCAGTTGTTTGGCTCTTGTGAGTAGGTTGATGAGAACTTTCTCGTATGCCACTGCTGTTTTGTGCAGATACACCGACCAATACATCAATCTTCGGGATGTTAAATAGTTTTCGATGGAATAGATTCCTTTTGAATCGACAACCAGTTTGTCGTCAACAACATCAAGCATTTTTATTATTCGTGCACTTCCAATATTGCCTTCGTTCACTCCAGTAAAGAAACTGTCGCGACGTAGATAGTCGAGGCGATCCATGTCGAGCTGACTGCTGATAAGCTGATGTAGGAAATGTTTTGGATATTCATCCTTGAAGATTTTCATGGCTAAGTTCAGTTCACCATTCATCTCTTCGTTTATCTGTTCCATCATCAGCAATGATATCTCTTCGTGAGTGATGCCGTTTATCAATGTGTTTTCGAGTACATGTGAAAGAGGACCATGTCCTATGTCGTGCATAAGAATAGCTGCCTCAACGGCTTCGGCTTCGCTGTCAAAGATAAAGTTTCCCTTTTGCTGAAGAGACAAAATTGCTTCACTCATCAGGTGGAACGCACCTAAGGAATGTTGAAAACGAGTGTGTTGTGCTGCAGGATAAACAACCGAGGCAAGCCCCAGTTGTTTTATTCTTGTTAAACGTTGCATAAGAGGATGCTTTACTATGTTGTAAAGCAATCCTCTTGGTATCTTGATAAATCCAAATACTGGATCATTGATAATCTTGCTATCGTTCATCTGTTCCTCCTTTCTTTAGGTTACGCTAACTTAGTTAGTTCTTCTGCCATTTGCTCTTGCAACTCCTTGGCTTTCTGTGCAGCAGCCTCGGCGAAATCTTCGCCCTTGCTGGCATAGATAATGCCACGTGAAGAGTTTACAAGCAGACCGCAGTCCTTGGTTATGCCGTATTTGCACACTTCTTGCAAGCTGCCACCCTGTGCACCTACACCTGGTACGAGAAGGAAGTGGTTTGGAGCCACCTTGCGGATATCCTTGAACATCTCGCCCTGTGTTGCTCCCACAACATACATCATGTTTTCATCGGTGCCCCATTCCTGGCTCTTGCGCAACACTTTTTCAAAGAGTCTTTCACACTCCTTATCTTCGGTGAGTTGAAAATCGTGGCTTCCCTTGTTACTTGTCAGTGCAAGCACGATAACCCATTTGCCATCGTACTCAAGGAATGGCTTTACGCTGTCTTCACCCATGTATGGTGCAACGGTGAGAGAGTCAACATCGTATTCCTCGAAGAATGTTCTTGCATACATGCTTGAAGTGTTTCCGATGTCGCCACGCTTTGCGTCGGCAACAATGAAGTGAGTAGGGTAGAACTTCTTCAAGTACTTTATAGTGCGTTCGAAAGCTGCCATGCCCTTCAAACCGAAGCACTCATAGAAAGCAAGGTTTGGTTTGTAAGCAACGCAATAAGGTGCAGTTGCATCAATGATAGCCTTGTTGAATGCAAAGATAGGATCTTCCTCGTTCAATAAGAACTCAGGTATTTTTTTCAAATCAGTATCCAGTCCTACACAGAGGAAACTCTTCTTAGAGAATATCTCGTTTACAAGTTGTTTTCTATTCATCGTTTTTTATTTTTTTATTTCAGTTTTTGGAAGTTCTTTTTTGTTTTCTTCGTTACGAATTTCTTTCATTGACATAACTCTACGTGCGAAATCCTCAGGTTTCACAGTGCGATCGTCTTTAACAGCCTCTTCGTTCTTCTTGGTATAAATCAGTCCCATAGTAATGCTAATTATCAATTAAAAATAGAAACCTCCACTCATACTTTCGTATGAGAGGAGGAAAAAATTAGATTATAATTCGCTTTCCTTCAGCTTTTCTGCATTCTCGGCAACGGTAAGGGCATCAATCATGTCTTGAATGTCGCCATTTAGGAAACCAGAAAGGTCGTGGGTGGTGTAGCCAATGCGGTGATCTGTTACACGTCCCTGTGGGAAATTGTATGTGCGTATCTTAGCAGAGCGGTCACCTGTTGATACAAGGCTCTTTCTGCGGCTTGAGATGTCATCAACATATTTCTGGTGTTCGTGGTCGTAGATATATGTATAAAGACGGCTCAGCGCACGTTCTTTGTTCTTTGGCTGGTCACGTGTTTCGGTACACTCGATAAGGATTTCCTCAACTTCACCAGTGTTAGGGTTCTTCCAAGGATAGCGTAAGCGAACACCCGACTCTACCTTGTTCACATTCTGACCACCAGCACCTGATGAACGGAAAGTATCCCATTTGATATCGCCTTCGTTGATGTTTACTTCAAACTTATCAGCTTCTGGCAACACGGCAACAGTAGCAGCCGAAGTCTGCATACGTCCATTTGATTCTGTTACAGGCACACGCTGTACGCGATGCACACCTGATTCATATTTCAATATGCCATACACGTTGTCACCGCTAACCTCAAAGTCAATTTCCTTGAAACCACCGACAGCTCCTTCTGAAGCGTTGGAAACATTGAGAGTCCAGCCCTTCTTGTCGCAGAATCGCTTGTACATGTTGAAAAGGTCGCCGGCAAAGAGAGCAGCCTCGTCACCTCCTGTTCCTGCGCGCACCTCCATCTGCACATTTTTAGCATCTTCTGGGTCTTTAGGAACCAAGGCAATCTTTATCTCCTCTTCGAGCTTTGGCTGCAAAGCTTCGTTTTCGGCTAACTCTTCGCGAGCCATTTCTTTCATATCCGGATCGCTCTCATTAGCAAGGATGTCCTTTGCCTCCTGAATGCTATTAAGGCAATTGATATACTTCTGACGGGCCTTCATGATGTCACCAAGGTCCTTCCATTCTTTTGTCAGTTTAACATAACGCTGCTGGTCAGCAATAACTGAAGGGTCGGTAATTAATGTGCCAACTTCTTCAAAACGGGCCTCAAGGCCATCCAGCTTTTCTAATATTTTATTATTATCTGCCATATTTCTAAATTACGTTTTACAAGTGCAAATTTTAGAAGTCAAAGAAGTTTAGAAGTTATCGGGGAGGACACAGTTCTAATATTCAAATGTACCGAATTCGCTCTTGATGGTCAGACTCTTCTTGCCTTCCTCGATATGTCCAACAACCTGTGCGTCAATATTGAAGCTCTTGCTGATTTCAATAACCTTGTCGGCAATTTCAGGACGAACATAGATTTCCATGCGGTGTCCCATGTTAAATACCTGATACATCTCTTTCCAGTCGGTGCCTGAGCAGTCGTGGATAGCCTTGAACAATGGAGGTACAGGGAACATGTTGTCTTTCACAACTTTGCAGTTGTCGTTAACAAAATGCAGTACCTTGGTTTGTGCACCACCAGTGCAATGAACCATACCATGGATTTCAGGGCGCAACTCATCGAGCAGACGCTTGATAACTGGCGCGTAGGTGCGGGTAGGAGAGAGAACCAGTTCGCCTGCATTTACAGGACTGCCCTCAACGCTGTCTGTAAGCTTGTATTTGCCGCTATACACCAGTTCGTTAGGTACATTGTGGTCGAAGCTCTCAGGGAACTTCTCTGCCAGGTATTTAGCAAACACATCGTGACGTGCCGATGTCAAACCGTTGCTTCCCATACCGCCATTATAGCGTTTCTCGTATGTAGCCTGCCCTGTTGAGCTCAATCCAACGATAACATCGCTAGGGCGTATGTTAGCATTATTGATAACATCACTTCTCTTCATGCGGCATGTTACAGTAGAGTCAACGATGATAGTGCGTACAAGGTCGCCAACATCGGCTGTTTCTCCACCTGTAGGATAGATACCTATTCCCATCTCTCGCATTTCGCTAAGCAACTCGTCGGTACCATTGATAATAGCAGAGATAACTTCTCCTGGTACGAGCATCTTGTTTCTTCCAATAGTTGATGAAACAAGGATGTTGTCAACAGCACCTACACAAAGGAGGTCGTCGGTGTTCATAACTACAGCATCCTGAGCAATACCTTTCCAAACACTAAGGTCGCCTGTTTCCTTCCAATACATATATGCAAGCGACGACTTTGTTCCTGCGCCATCAGCGTGCATAATGTTACAGTATTCAGGATCTCCACCAAGGATATCTGGTATAATCTTGCAGAATGCCTGTGGGAAAATACCCTTATCAATGTTCTTGATGGCGTTGTGCACATCTTCTTTAGCGGCACTAACTCCGCGCATCATATATCTGTTGTCCATCTTTTATTTTTGTTGTTTAGCCTTTCGGGCTTGATTTTCTTTTTAATTACTAAACTTTACTTCCAGAATTCCCAACTTGCAAAAGCCTGCAGAAGCAGCATTTCAAGTCCATTCTTTACAGTTGCTCCATGTTCTTTACCCTTCTTCATGAACAGAGTCTCATCGGGATTGTAGATGAGATCGTAGAGTAGGGTGTGGTTATCCATGGCTTCATATGGAAGGTTGGGGCATTCCTCAGTTTTTGGATACATTCCCAGTGGTGTGCAGTTCACTATAACATTATACTCTTTGATTAGTTCAGGAGTAATTTTGTCATATTGTATGGTGTTGGCACGTTCATACCGGCTCACGTAACAGGTTTCGAGTCCTAAACTTTTCAGTCCATAGTTTATGGCTTTCGATGCTCCACCGGTTCCAAGAATAAGTGCCTTCTTGTGGCATTTCTCAAGCATAGGTTCAATGCTTCGTGTGAAACCGATAACATCGCTGTTATAGCCTTTGAGTTGCACATCGTTACCTTTGTGAATCACTTTCACTACATTTACGGCTCCAATAGCTCTCGCCTCAGGACTTAGTGAATCAAGATAGTTAATCACTTTCTCTTTGTATGGTATAGTAATGTTGAATCCTTTGAGTTCAGGATTTGATGCTATCACCTCAGGCAGAGTCTCAATATTCGGAATCTCGAAGTTGATATATTCGGCATCGATGGCTTCGTTTTCGAATTTCTCGTTGAAATAGTTCTTCGAGAAAGAGTGTCCCAATGGGAATCCTATCAGTCCGTATTTGTCCATAATGATTCTATTTAGTTGCGAAATACATGGTGCATATTCCAAAAGTAAGTCTTCTGAAGCTTGCTTGACTAAATCCAGCTTTCTTCAGAATATTAGTAATTTCTTCTCCTTGTGGGAAAGCCTCAATGGTAGCCGTGAGATAGTCGTAGGCTCCACGATCCTTTGAAATGAGCTTACCCACCAGTGGCAGGAAAGTGTGAGAATATATCTTAAAGAGTTGGTGCATGGGGAAGCTCACTGGTTCCGAGAGTTCCACAATACTTAGATGTCCCCCTTTTTTCAGCACTCTACACATCTCTTTCAGTCCTTTATCAAGATCCTGAAAATTGCGAATGCCAAAGGCAGCTGTTACTGCGTCAAAGGTTTCATCTTCAAACGACAGGTTCAAACAGTCTTCCTTCTGGAAGCTGATGATATCCTGTAGTCCTTTTTCGGCAACTTTTTTTCTACCAATCTCCATCATTCCTTCGCTGATGTCGGCACCAACAAGGTGCTCAGGCTTCAGCATTTGTGCAGAGAGAATGGCAAAGTCGCCAGTTCCAGTGGCAATGTCGAGCATTGTCTTTGGAGCAAAAGGTTCCAGCTGCTTTATAGCTTTCTTGCGCCAGCCTTTATCAATATCCCACGACAGTCGATGATTAAGTGTGTCGTAGGTAGGGGCGATGTTGTCAAACATCTCCTCTACCAGTTTTCCTTTCTCACCCTCTTTGCCGTAGGGTCTTATCTTTTCCTGCTTATACACTGTAATTACTAATTTTTTATTAACGCTTCAGTGATGCCAGACAATCAGCTACATTCTTTTCTATTCTTGCAGCAATATCGCCTGTTTCTGTAGCTTTGTCAAACTTCTCGCCTGTGATGTGCTCATACAATTCAATGTAGCGTTCTGATACACTCTCTGCATATTCGTCGGTAATTTCAGGCATTGTCTGTCCAGGCTCATTCATGAAATTGTGCTCAATAAGCCACTGGCGTACAAACTCCTTAGAGAGCTGTCGCTGTGGTTCACCCTTAGCGAGTTTTTCCTCGTAACCTTCAGCATAGAAATAACGGCTTGAGTCAGGAGTGTGAATCTCGTCGATGAGGTAAACTTTACCGTCACGTTTACCAAATTCATATTTTGTGTCAACAAGAATGAGTCCGCGTTTAGCTGCAATCTCCTGTCCACGTGCAAAAAGCTTGCGTGTGTAGTCTTCCATCACAGCATAGTCTTCAGCACTAACAATACCCTGAGCAATGATTTCCTCTTTTGATATGTTCATGTCGTGCCCCTCATCAGCCTTTGTAGTAGGAGTGATGATAGGTTCTGGGAAACGTTCATTCTCTTTCATGCCGTCAGGGAGTTTCACTCCACAAAGTTCGCGGCAACCATTCTTGTACTCACGCCATGCGCTACCAGTGAGTATAGAACGGATAATCATCTCTACGCGGAAACCCTCGCATTTTAGTCCGACAGTTACCATTGGGTCTGGAGTAGCAAGTTTCCAGTTAGGGCAGATGTCGCTTGTTGCATCAAGAAATTGAGCTGCAATCTGGTTGAGAACCTGACCTTTGAATGGAATACCCTTAGGAAGGACAACATCGAATGCCGAGATACGGTCGGTAGCTACCATTACCATCACGTCGTCGTTAATGTCATAAACATCACGTACTTTACCATGATAAACACTCTTTTGTCCATTGAAATGGAAATCTGTCTTAGTTAATGCTTTCATTTTTTTTAGTCTTTTTATCTTAGTTGATATTTTCTTCTCCGTTTGTTGTAACGTGCAGTTTTATCTTGTCGTTTTTCGTCGCCTTCTTTGCACGTTTGTTTTTCTTTTCTTCTGTGGTGCTTTCGGCTTGTTTCTTGTCGTAAGCCTCATAAGCATTCACTATTCGGGTAACAAGCTTGTGGCGCACAATATCTTTCTTACCCAGTTCTACAACGCCAATACCTTCGATGCCATTTAATATGCGCAACGACTCTCTTAGACCACTTTTCTGTTCTCTTGGCAAGTCAATCTGTGTTAGGTCGCCGGTAATCACCATCTTGGTGTTCCATCCCATACGGGTGAGAAACATTCTTATCTGTTGTGGAGTGGTGTTTTGTGCTTCATCAAGAATAACTACAGCATCGCTAAGTGTTCGTCCACGCATGAATGCCAATGGAGCTATCTGTATAATGTGTTTCGCCATCATGTCCTGAAGCTTTGTTGCAGGAATCATGTCTTCAAGTGCATCATACAATGGTTGCAGATAAGGATCAATCTTATCCTTCATGTCGCCAGGAAGGAATCCTAACTTCTCTCCAGCTTCCACTGCAGGGCGGCTTAGGATGATGCGTTTCACCTGTTTGTCTTTAAGTGCTTTCACAGCCAAGGCAATACTCAAGTAGGTTTTTCCTGTACCAGCAGGACCAACAGCAAACACCATATCTTTCTTTTCAAACTCATCGATAAGTTTCTGCTGGTTTTCGCTTCGGCTCTTTATCGGACGTCCTGAAATACTATAAACGAGGACACCCTTCACCGCATCAGCCTTTGTTTTTCGGCCTTTAATGATGTCAAGAATGTCCTCGTCGGTTATTGTATTATATTTTAGCACATGCTTGCGCATGGTTTCAATGTCTTCTTCAGCCTTGGCCATTTCTTCTTCGTCGCCAAGAATTCTTATCACATTGTCCCTTGCCACAATCCTGAGCTTAGGGAAAAGTGATTTTATCATCACAAGATGACAGTTGTTGACACCATAGAAAGTTACTGGGTCAATATCTTCTAAAACAATATGTTTCTCTATCAATGTAATATTACTTAAATTTGGATGCAAAAATACAATAAAAAAGTGAAATCAGCAAAAAAAAATAGTATCTTTGCATTCGATAAAAAAAGAAAGATGAAAATATCAAAAAATAGATATCTACAAGGTTTTGGAATCATAGTTGTTATTTTAGCAATCATCAGGTGTGCTTGTCCTCAGGTTGCAGAACAACGTAATGTGAAAAATCACCAGAACACAGCAGTTGATTCTCTTGTGTGTGATTCTGATTCTGTATCTGCTGTTGCATCCGTTCCTGTTGCAAAAGATACAGTTCCTGCATCTCCTTCACGTTTCTTTAAGGCTGATGGTAGTATGGTAAAGAATCGCATACTTAGCGTTCCTAATTTCGGTAATGCTTTTCCTGATCAGAACGATGTACAGCTTGTGGCTGCAAATAAATATGGTGTGAAGCCGGTGACTGATGGCAAAGATGCCGAAAAGCGCAAAAACGAACTCACCTATGTGGGTTCTAATCCTTATTTCTATGTTGACCGTCTGCGCACATCTATTCCTTATCTTGTGCCACGTGCCTCTGTGCTCCTTCAAGATATAGGTCGCAATTTCTTTGATAGTCTGCAAACAAAGGGTGTGCCTCTCCATAAGATTATCGTTACAAGTGTGATGCGTTCTAAAGAAGATGTGAAGCGTTTGCGCACTCACAACCAGAATGCAACAGAAAACTCATGTCATCTCTATGGTACCACCTTCGATATCTGTTATAATCGCTACAAAACAGTTGAGGCTCCAGGTGAACACCGTAGAGTGGTAACTAACGACACTCTGAAATGGATTCTTTCCGAGGTGCTTAATGATATGCGCAAGCAACAGCGATGCCTTGTGAAATACGAAGTGCATCAAGGCTGTTTCCATATCACTGTGAATTGAACCCAGCGCGAAGCGGAGCTTCGCTAATTACTTCCTTCACTGTTATGTTTGCACCTGCTACGCAGACAGCAAACGCTCAGTCAGTGACCGTTGGTTGATAAATGATAGATGATAAATGATAATGAAGCGCAAAGCGCTTTAAATATGTGCATCTTTACTTCCCTTGATAATGGACAAATTGTTGTGCTATTCAATGGTTTTCAAAAGAAAACTCAGAAGACGCCAGCAAATGAAATAGAAAAGGCAATAAAAATTAAAGAAGCATATTATGCAGACAAACAATCACAAAATAGTTGATTACGACCTCGTACTTGATGAGAAGTTTGGTAAAGAGGGAACACAAGAGCGTATTAAGGCAGAAGAAGCTGCTTATTCGTTCTATTCTGGTCAGATTCTTCAAGATGCAAGAAAAGAGGCTAAAGTTACTCAAGAGGAGTTAGCGCGTCGTACTAACACAACTAAGTCTTACATCTCTAAGATTGAGAACGGCATTATCGTTCCAAGCGTCGGAGTGTTTTACCGAATTATCAATGCACTTGGACTTAGAGTAGAAGTGGTGAAACCACTATATTAATAAACTCTACAACGCGAAGCGGAGCTTCGCTAAATGGTTAATGATAAAGAAAAGTCTCTTGCAGATATTATGCAAGAGACTTTTTTCTTTTTATAATTCAAGTTAACTATTCTTTTCAGCAAGATACTCAAGCAAGTTGATTCCTCCCCTCCTTCGGAGGGGAAGGGGGAGGTTTTTTATTTCGTATAGAAATCAATCACTCTCTTCAAGGCTCTACTGCAAACGGGGCAGAAAACGGGGTTCTCGTTTGTGCGCATGCGGCAGTCGTATGAAGGGCGGTAAACACCTTTGAGAGAATATCCTGCTCCTTCAAACACACCAACCTTTTTCTTTGTTTTCTCAGTAATCTTTGTTGGAATCTTGGTGTTGTCGTCGAGCATGTCTTCCCATTTCCCATGGAAATCGGCAAGGGTTGTTAAGTTGGGTTCCCATGGCTCCACATCGTGAGGGTAGGCGGGAATCTGTTCAAAGTCGTAAGCATACTCGTCTCCCAGTCCGCCAAAGCTGTGCCCAAACTCATGCACCACCACCTGGGGGGTGTATTTGTTGTCGGCTGGCGACAAAAGGTAGCTGTTCAAAATTCCACCACCACCATATTTTTCTGTATTCACGAGAATGATGATGTGCTCGTATGGGATACCAGCAAGAATGTTGTGTAACTTCTTGATATGCAGCGTAGTTAAGTATCTATCGCTATAGAAAGTATCGAAGTTACTTTGTAGTGCTGTGTTCTTCCATATCCCTTCGTGAGGAATACTTGTTTCGCTTTCAAGAGAAGCACTTTCAACAGCAGTTATCATGAATCGGTCTTTCATGCTTTTGAAAGGTTCGTATTCAAAGAGATAACCCATGCAACGCTTCACATCATTCAGAAACTTTGGCATTTCTTCCTTTTTATATCCCTCGGCAACATAAGCCAGTTTTATGCACTTGTTGCTATCGGCAGGTGCAAGCATCGTGGTGTGTGGTGTTACAAAACGCTCGCCCGTTTTGCGAATAAGAATATCGCTGGGCACCACCTGATGAGTTAAACTGGTGGAGAGTTCGCGTCGGTTGTTGTAAAGCGAAAGAGTTACGTCAACTGTATCTTTAGGCATTGGCACAAGAAACACATTCTCAAAAGCTTGAGTGTTCTTCTCTGCCTCAGGATATGTTATCCATTCCTGAAAAAGGGTTGAAAACGAATTTCTGTATATTGTTCTTTGCGATTTGTGCTCTCTTACAGTAATCTGTCCGTTGCCCTCCATAGGCAGTTCAGTTAGTCGGTGTCTTTTGCCATACCATCGTGGTGATGTTGACAACTCGTCAACCGACACATGCTGCTCTTTAGCGTTTCCGCTGAAGATATAATCAATGCGAAGGGTTCTATCGGTGAAATAATCGTTGAATGATTGTGCCTTTGCTCCAGTAACAATAGATACCAAGGCTAAGCATAATAAAACCTTTTTCATGAGTTAATCTGTTTCGTGTTTATATAATAAATGCTCCCCCTTTGCTGTAAAGGGGGAGTATGGTGCTTTTAATACAATTTCAGTTTGTCGCCAACTCTCAGTTGGTAGTCTTTGTCCAAATCGTTCTTCTTGTACAGGCTCTTCAGCTTAATACCATACTGCTGAGCGATAGAATACATGCTCTCTCCGTTCTTAACAATATGTGGACGACGCTTGTATTCCTTTGGAGCCTTCGAACGCTTTTTCTTCAGCCAAATAATCTCGCCTGGAACCAGACTGTCTTTGCGACTTCGCTCGTTGTATTTTGCAAGTTTGCGATACGAAATACCAATCTCCTTTGCAATGCTCTTCCATGTATCACCCTGTCGAGCGTTCAGATAATAGTTCTTGTTATATATATGTATAGGGTGCAGACTTCCTCCAACTCGTGCAGGCTGATCAGTGGCATTGTGCTTAGCCATAAATCTGTCGTAATCCTTAGCAGAGTCATATTCATACAATCTGTAAAGCTGAATAATCTCAATCAACTTCTGGGCATATCGTGGGTTGGTGGCATATCCACAAGCCTTCAAACCATAAGCCCAACCCTGATAGTCGGTGCGGCTCAGTCTGAACAAACTCGCATAGCGTGAGTTGTCTTTAAGAAATCTCGAATGATCCTCGTAGCTTTGCAGCACGTTGTCGTAGGCTCTGAAACATTCACCTTTCTCATCATCGTCGTGATAAATGCCTCTGCCTTCCCATCCGTGGCACTTTATACCGAAATGATTGTTACCCTTCACCGATAGCTCACTTCTTCCTGCACTACTCTCAAAAAGTCCTTGTGCAAGAGTAATACTTGCGGGAATGCCATAGCGCAGCATCTCGTGAATGGCTAAATCCTTATATTGATTAATGTATTGCTGATAAGCCTGATTCCATCTCATTTGAGCAATAGAAACAGATGAAACCAACACAGAAAGCAATAGTAATACAAATCTTTTCATACTTTGCAAAATTACGAAATATCATAAAAAAACAAAAAAAAACAGACACGTTTAAGAATAATTAGTAATTTTGTAAAAAATGCAGTCACTACATAAAATTATATTGGCAATAGGTTCCAATCACAATGCTGAGTCCAACATTGTTTTGGCAAAGATGAAGATACAAAACCTTTTCAAGGATGTTATCTTCACCGAAGAGTTGTGGACTGATCCTATAGGATTGCCCGAAGGTACAGAACCATTCCTTAACTGTCTGGCACAAGGATACACCAGGCATGGACTGTCGCAAATTAAAATGGGACTAAAGCGCCTTGAACGTGAATGTGGAAACAGCAAGGGTAAACGGTCTGAAAACATAGTAGCTCTTGATGTTGATGTGTTGCTATATGGCGATGAAAAACTCAAGGAAGACGACTGGAATAGGCCGTATGTGAAAAAACTAATGAGACAATTTTGAAATAATCGTCTCAAAATTTGGTTATCTCATCTAAAAACATTACTTTTGCACCCGATTTGATGGTTCCGTAGCTCAGTTGGATTAGAGCAACAGCCTTCTAAGC
>DGRY01000202.1 GCA_002391185.1 Prevotella sp. UBA4376 | reverse complement strand
TTGCGAAACTTTAGTAAATGATAAACGCACAGCAAAGCAGAGCGGTGCTATTGAATAATTGTCACTCGTCACATTTTTGCAGCATTCGTCCCAAAAATTTAATCGAATGAAAAACTATATGTATTTTTGCAGCAACAAAAATGCAAAAGCAGATGAAAGATTTAAATTACACAGAAAAAACAAAAAAACATTTCGACGACATAGCTTCAAACTATGCAAATTCTTCCGACGGCAAGTTTTGCAAGGCTGCCTACGATTCAATAATAGCTGAACTGGAGAAGTTCAAATCAGGCAAGTGGCTTGATGTTAGTTGTGGTCCAGGCACTGTGCTCTCCATGCTTTCCGATTCTCCTTTGGATAAATACGGCATCGACTTCTCGGAAAAAATGATTAACGAAGCTCGAAACAATGTAGGCGACAACACACACCTTTATGTTGCATCGGCTGAAGAATTGCCTTTCGAAAATAATGCAATGGACATTGTAACTTGTTCATTCGCCTTTCATCATTACATTCATCCTGCAACTGTGCTGCACGAATTCCGTCGTGTAATGAAGAAGGGAGCAACGCTTGCTATCGTTGACCCATATCTACCTCAGCCTCTGCGTTTTATAATAAATCCATTGTTGCGTTTCTCTAACAATGGCGATTTCCATATGTATGGTCGCAAGGAACTAAACAAACTAATGCGAGAACATGGTTTCGAGTTAGAAAACTTCAAACGCATTGATAAAAAATATTTCTTTTGTCAATGCAAGGCTGTATGATTTTTCATAATAACCATCATTACTAACGGGATACTTTATTATCCGATGGAAAGGAAATAAAGCCCCTTGAAAAACATTATAGCAAAAGAATAATGGAGTATTTAGAATATGGCAATAACAAATGAAATACTGAAACAGACATTTAGCGAAGGCGGAGCACAGGAAATCTATCAGGAGATAAAAGCAGCAAGCGATTTTCTTGGCTTTGCTAAGAAATATGCGCTCAATGACGACCATATGATAGCAAGAAGCGCCCTGTGGGGATTAACTAAGGCAACCGACAAGGAACTCGCAGCGCTGCATGAGCTGCTTAATGAACTGATAGAACAAGCCATGCATACTGATAACTCATCTGTGAGACGCTTAACACTAAATATTATTGAGCGACTGAAGATGAGCGAAGACGAACTGAGAACCGACTTTCTCGATTTCTGTTTCGAGCACATGGTCAGCATCGAGGAGTATTCTGGTATCCAAACACTCTGCATGAAACTTGCCTATCGTATGTGTACATTCTATCCAGAACTGATGGACGAGTTGAAACGCACCCTCGAAGCGATGGAGATAGATTATTATAAACCCGCCATAAGGTGCCTGCGTAAAAGGATTCTAAGCGGTAAATACAAATAAAACAAATAATGAAACGCCTTAAAGCACTTGTCGTTATCGACATTCAGAATGATATCACCAAACACTATCGTGACATCATCGACAATATCAATGCAGCCATTGAATGGGCAGAGGAAGAGGGTATGCACATTGTGTATATCAAGCACAACAATATCACAGCAGGTACGCGAACATTCAAGCCTGGTAGCAAGGGTGAGGAACTTGCGCCTGAAATGAAGGTTGTGTCAAACAACATCTTCGTGAAAACGAAAAGCAATGCCCTTACCAGCGAGGCTTTTTCTGCTTTCATTGCAGCGAATGGCATCCATGAGTTCTATATTGCTGGTGCTGATGCTACAGGTTGCGTAAAATCAACGTGTTTCAATATGG
Organism: Prevotella sp. UBA4376; assembly: GCA_002391185.1. Lineage (GTDB taxonomy): Bacteria > Bacteroidota > Bacteroidia > Bacteroidales > Bacteroidaceae > Prevotella. Next base: position 3,798 of record DGRY01000202.1, on the reverse strand, counting down.
CTAAAGCAGGATATACAGTTCATGTCCTCTCCAACTGTGTTACCAGCTATGATCTGAAAAAGTTACCAGAGATGTTTGCTTATTACGAAAGCAAAGGCTGTGAGGTGAAAACACTTGCCGATTATAAATAATGAAAGAACATTATGAAACAGGAAATCTCCCCCAAAGAAACAAGTCGGGCTCAGGCTTTTGAACTGTGGATGTCATCGCCAATGCCTATGGTAACTATAGTAAAGACGCTTGATGTGACTCGATTGCGGAAGTATGCCAAACGTCATTCGATGCCGTTCAATATGGCGCTTTGCTGGTGCATCGGCAAGGCTGCCAGTCGGATGAAAGAATTCTATTTGCTGCCTGAGCAGGGAAAGTTGTACAAATATGATTGTCTTGCCATCAATGTCATTGTAAACAACACAGCTGGTGGTATCAGCTCATGCGACATTCCATATACCGATAACTTGGATAAGTTCTGCTCCGACTATATGGCTCTTACGCAATCGACCAGCACGTCGTGCCAGAGTTCCTTTGCAGATGGTGCAATGGTTATTGGTACATCAGCCATGATAGCCACCGAACTTGACTGCATCATAAATCAGTACACAGACCAGTTCTGTAACCCAATGGTGATGTGGGGCAAATACCGCAAGCATTGGTTCAAAGTCAACCTGCCCATCTCCTTCCAGTTCCATCACGTACAGATGGATGGTGGACACGCTGCCCGATTCTTAGAAGAACTGCAAAAAACAATAAACACAATATGAATAAAATGATTGCATGCTGTGGCATTAACTGTGAGACCTGTGAAGCTCGCATCGCCACAATAAATAACGACGACAAGATGCGCATTGAGGTTGCAAAAAAATGGTGCGAAATGAATAATACTGATCAGATTACACCTGAGAGTATCAATTGTACAGGGTGTCGTGTGGAAGGCGCCAAATTCTATTTCTGTAGCCATATGTGCGAAGTACATAAATGCGTTACAGCTAAAGGCTACGAGACTTGTGCCGAATGTTCCGATAAGAACACCTGCAAGACGGTTGGTGCTATCTGGGAGAATTGTGCTGAGGCGAAGGATAATTTGGAATCTATGCGCTATAGAGAAGAAGCAATAGAATGTGTTAAGGACAATGTTCTCCAGCTACATAAACAAATATATGCCAAATATAATGGTGATTTTGACAGGATATATACGGAAGAGTACAACAACAAGTCATATACTGGTAGAGTGATTGAGCCAGGAAAGGTATATGAACTGAGTTATCTGGAATGTTCGTGCCCTAAAGTAAAATGTGGGCAGAGAAAAAATCCGCAGCAGTGTGAGTGCTCACGACAGAGCATTCTATATATCTTGTCACAACTTGAACCAAACAGCCATTTCGAAGTGCACATCGAGAATACCATTCTCAGGGGAAGCGACCGCTGCACATTCCGAATAATGCGAGTAAGCGAATAACAAGATATGCAAGATTTCATAACAAAATGCATTGTGGATGATTCTGTTGCTGAAGACGAAATAAGTATCAGTAAGGCCAACATGGAAGATTTGCAGGAGATTCTGAAATTGCAATACCTTGCTTATCAGAGTGAGGCTGCCTTATTTGGCAACAATGATATACCACCCTTAAGGCAAACGCTAGATGAGGTGATTGAGGAATACTACAAAGGTATTATCCTAAAGTTGATGGATACAGACAATCTAATTATAGGATCTATCCGTGCATGGGAGATAAAAGAAACCGTCTATGTAGGAAAACTGATGGTTCATCCCGATTACAGACATCGTGGTTATGGCGCTAAACTCCTAAGTGAGATAGAGAAGTATTGCCCTCAAAAGAGGTATGAGCTGTTTACGAGCACCCGTAGCATAGACAACATCCGACTGTATCAGAAGATGGGCTATCAAGAGTTTGACTGTAGGCGAGTGGATGATCAATTAGAATTTGTATATATGGAGAAAATTGTATGATGAGAACAATAGTAACAATACTCACATTTTTGGCGACCCTTGCATTTGCTCAGGGGCAAACGAAAAAGGACAATGACAATTGCAGTCAAGAGCAGTTGCTTCAGGATTACGACTATTTCTTCAGACAATTAGAGCAGATACATCCCGATCCATACAGCGCTTTTGGCGGGAAGGACGGCTTTGACAAAGCAGTGAAACAGCTGAGAGATAAGCTGATTAATCGCGACACATTGTCAACTAACGAAATGCAGGCAGAAGTAACCAGACTATTGTCTGCACTCCACGACGGTCACACCTATATGGGGTATGGTAATGCATCAAAGAAGGTTGAAGACGGATGGATTCCACTTAAGCTTAAAGTGATCCCGGATGGCATCATTGTAAACGGATATACTCCAGAACTGAAGGCGTTAAAGGGAGCGATGTTATGCGAGGTGGAAGGGGAATCATTAGAATCGGTACTTGACCGTCTTGACAAACTGGTCATTTCAGAAAATCGTTATGGATTGATGGGAAAAGCATGCACGCGTATTGGTAATACTAATGTCTTGCGACAGTTATTCCCTACATTCAATAAGGATCAGGTCTCAATGAAGTTCCGTATGACTAATGGCAAAGATACACTCGTCAGTCTGCCTTTCTATCCCAACGGCCCGTTTTGGAAAAACATAGTATGGACATCTACTGATGAACGTTTCCCTCATAAGAACTTCGAATACAACTTCATCGATGACAACAAACAAACGATGGTGATGTGCATCAACTCTATAGTGAGTGCCGACATACCAAATCTCGAAAGCTACGGTCTCAAATCGGATGTGATTGTGGCTGATATCTTTGCCAAGATGCTGCGTGAGATGAAAACGGCTAACAGTCCTCGTCTCATTATCGACCTGCGTGGCAATGGCGGAGGTTGGACGATGATCATGTATGCTGCGCTGTACGAGCTCTACGGAAAGCGTATCATGGTTACCGACTTTGGCATGCACGCTGCCACCAAAGTATCAGAGGGTTGGCTCAAGAAGAATAACACTACCTTAGAACAGTTCAACCAAAATAGTGGAACATCGCTGAAGATGGGTGATTTCATTGAACGACCATCAAACATCAGCAGCTTCGACTGGTTCATGTGTGCCGACATGAACATTCTCAAAGCACAAAACGGTGAGCCCATCTACACACCAAAAGAAATCTATGTGATTACAGACGTGCAGACTTTCAGCTCAGCTTTCCATACCGCTTACATGCTGTGGAAGATGGGAGCCAAGGTGGTAGGTGTACCTTCCGGGCAGGCGTCCAACACGTTTATGGAGGTTACACAATTTAAATTACCGAATACTGGTCTTGAATGTTCTGTCTCTAATTCACTACAAAGTTGCTTCCCGAAAGATCATCCTATGGCAAAAACTTTCACCCCTGGCATCCAACTGTCGTATGACGACTATCGCCAGTTCGACTTCAGTAAGGATGCAGAATTATTGTTTATAGAAAAGCTAACGAAATAAATAGCATAATTCAAAACTCAATGTTCAAAGTTGTTAGGTTGATATCCTTTGCACAATTGTGCAATTGCGCATCAGCGCGACATTTTCCAAGCTTAAGCATTTTCTTTAATGTTTTTATTTTTCTCCGTTAATGATCGCTAATGAGACGTTAATTGAAACGTTAATGAAAACAAAAATATTAACAAACAATTATACGATTAATTATACGATTAATTATACTAACATTATACGGAGAACTCTACAGAGAACTGTCCACCGTTAATGATAAGCCTCTCCCATCCCCAGCGCGAAGCGGAGCTTCGCTATTGAAGATTGAACATTGAA
>DGRY01000183.1:3481-18544 GCA_002391185.1 Prevotella sp. UBA4376 | reverse complement strand
CATCCATACACTAGAAAATAAAGTGCTGATGCACCAATGCGCAATAAGCGCAAAGGATATCAAACAAAAACCCTCTCCCATCCCTCCCCAAAAGGGAAGGGCTAACCAACAGCTTGAGTTTCTTGCTACTAAAGTTTAATATTCAAAATTTCAAAGTCAAAATTGCAGGTTGATATTTTTTGCGCTTATTCGCGCAATTGCGCATCAGCGCCTGATTTTCTTAAAAGACGAAAGGCTTTAGCCTGATGAGTTTATGTTATAGACTGTTGAAAACTTGTTTTCATAAAGGCTGAAACATAAATTCATCATAAGAGCAGAATGCTCTTTTCGTCTTTATTTTCTTTTATATTAAGAGAAAAATACAGAGTATATTCACTTACGAAACTTCAGTGAGTTAATTTTTCAGTTTCTTTTGAATTAGTTTGTTTTCTCTGCCTGTTGGTTCAATATTCATTATTCAATATTAAATAGCGGAGCTTGCTTCGCGCCATTTCACTCTAAAATAATCGAGCAAGGCTTTGTAATCATCCTGTGCCGACAGACAAGTGTCAAGAAGGTAGCCGTTGATATGTCCCCATTCTCTAAGACCACGATAATAAAACATTTTTATTTCATCGGTAATAATAAATGGTACATATCCATTGGCAAGACACTCTTTGAACATTATTAGTCTGCCCACCCTTCCATTTCCATCCTGAAAAGGATGAATGCTTTCAAAGCGTTGGTGGAAATCAAGAATGTCTTCGAACTTTTTATTTTGCTTGCTGTTATATTCCGTAAGCAACAATTCCATTTGCTCATGCACCATTTCTGGTGCGCAAGTTTCCAAGCCTCCTACCTCATTAGGCAACTGTTTATAATCGCCTACACGAAACCAGTCTTTACGACTGTCTGATGTGCCTTGTTTCAACAGTTGATGAAGTTTTTTTATCAGCTCTTCTGATAGTTCTTCCTCAGCATGATCAATAATAAAATCGATACATTGGAAGTGGTTTACCGTTTCAACAACATCATCAACATTTACCGATTTATCAGTAACGCCAATGGTATTTGTTTCAAAGATATAACGAGTTTGATCGTGTGTCAACCTACTACCTTCTATATGGTTTGAATTATACGTAAGATCTATCTGCGTGCGATGATATATACCGCCCTTCAATTTCATTTCTTTCTGTTCACGCAAAACTTCAAGAACTGGTGATACAATGTGTGCACGTTCATTCAAATTCTTCATAGGTCTCGACATTTTTTTAATCAAAACTAAGGCAAATATAGGTAATTTTACCAATATAGACAAATTATAGGAGGATTATAGAGCTTTTAAAGCCTCATTACAGAAAAAAAGAGTATTTTTGCAGCATCACAACAACAATACTTACATGGAAGATATTTTTGCAGCAAACGGTACATTAAATCAAGCTATAACAGGAGTTAACGACATTCTATGGAGCTATATCATCATTGGTGCACTTATTGCATGTGCTCTTTGGTTCACTTTCAAAACTAAAGGAGTGCAGTTTAGGATGATTGGCGAAATGGTGCGTTTGTTAGGCGACGGAGTGAAGAAAGATGGCGAACACCACATCTCTTCTTTTCAGGCATTTGCCGTGAGCATAGCTTCGCGTGTGGGAACAGGTAATCTTGCTGGTGTTGCCACAGCTATTGCCGTGGGAGGCCCAGGCTCTGTTTTCTGGATGTGGATAATTGCATTACTTGGTTCTGCAACAGCCTTTGTGGAGTCAACTCTTGCACAACTATACAAACGAAAACATGGAAAACACTTCATCGGAGGACCAGCCTATTACATCTGGTATGGACTACATTCCAAGTGGATGGCAAGAGTATTTGCAGTGCTCATAACTATCACTTTCTCCATGGCTTATATTTCAATACAAAGCAACACCATTTGTAGCGCAATAGACAAAGCTTTCGGAATTAATCCTTCTATTATGGGAATTGTTCTTGTTGTGCTTTCTGTTCTTTGTGTTTTCGGTGGTATTCAGCGCATTGCCAGAATAAGTGGAATCCTTGTGCCCATAATGGCTGTTCTGTATATTCTATTAGCTCTGTTCATAATCTGCACCAATATCTCGGCAATTCCTCATGTTATGAAGGTAATCTTCGAAAATGCGTTCGGCATTGAACAGTTTGCAGGTGGCACCCTTGGAGCAACAATGATGAATGGCATTAAAAGGGGACTTTTCTCTAATGAGGCAGGAGAAGGAAGTGCACCAAATATTGCAGCTTCAGCAGATGTGAGCCACCCTGTAAAACAAGGACTCGTACAGGCTTTAGGTGTGTTCACCGACACACTTCTCATCTGTAGTTGCACGGCATTTATCATTCTTCTGAGTGGAGTTTATGAAACGCCTGAAATGGGTGGAATACAGCTCACACAGAATGCCTTGCAAAGTCAGGTAGGAAACCTTGGAACCACTTTTGTCGCGATAGCCATATTCCTTTTTGCTTTCAGCAGCATCATAGGCAACTACACCTATGGCGAGATGAACGTGCGATTTCTGTCAAATAAAAAAATATGGCTTTTCCTTCTTCGACTAATGAATGGAGCCGTAATGGTTTATTTTGGAGCCATAGCAAGTCTTGAACTGGCATGGAGTCTTGGAGATTTGTTCATGGGCTTGGTAACCCTTTGTAACCTGATAGCCATTGTGATGCTTGGCAAACATTGTTTCTTCCTGCTCGATGACTATATAAACCAGAAACGCAAAGGCATCAAGAGCCCCACTTTCAACAGGAAACAAATACCAGAAATAGAAAGCGATCTTGATTGCTGGGAAGAATAGATAATAGGTGACCTTTGGTTCACCAGAGAAACTTTGATTTCTATCTTCGCAAGCGTAGCAGAACTTTTGTTATAATTTATATCCGACGGTTAATGTGAGCATTTGTGAACGATGATCTGTATTATAATAAGCATTATTATTTTCAATATTAGTTAATCCCAAATGATAACGCAGGTCAAAAATAACATTATTATATTCGTAACTTACACCTACAGGAAGGCTTAATCCCAACAAACACAAATTATATTCACTAGCATTTCCAACGCTTTCTGTTCCGTCTATATCAATAACATATTCACCATTTACCTTCTGGTTCAAAGTAATCTGAGGTTCAAGACCTGCCTTTAATGCAAGACCTTTCCATACATAGAAATTAGCCAAAATAGGAATATCTAACGTGTTGTAGTTTAGGAAAAAATTATCCTTGAAGGCAATTTGATAAAAAATCTTCTCTTCACCATTTATATCAGTTCCTTTTATATCCTCTTTAAATCCCTTGAGATTCCATTTCACACCTTGTTGGGCATAAAACGCACCTACCGACAAACCAAAAATCTTATTAAATTGGTATTGAGCCTCAGCACCTATCGTAAAACCGGATTTTGCTTTGCTTTGTGAAAAATAAAATGGCGATCCACTTCCATCAGGTGAATAATAACTCTCATTATTATCATAATTGCCATCATAATTATAGGGGGCATAACCATATAGTAAAACAAAAGCAAGCCTCATCGTTGCGTCTTTATTAAACTTACTTGCTGTTAATCCCACTTGAGGTATAATCTTCCAAGTATGTGGTTCTTGCTGAGCCACAGCAGAAAGAGATAGCATAATAGCGGCTAATAAAATAGTTATTTTTCTCATATAAAGTTAATTATTTGTTTTCGCACTACAAAAATATATATTTTTATCTACACCTCAATAGATATATATGAAAAAAGTACCTAACGACCCATATTTAAACTTAAGCCACTAAAATTATATTTTTAATATATTTTATATTCTATACTAAGCCTTCCTTTATTAGAAAAAAGTATATTTGCATCATAAATCTATGACATTTAAGCATTTGTATATGAAAAAAATAAACTTTATTATTGTTTTATTAGTATTCTTATGCACAAGCATTAAAGCACAAACTGTAAGCTATTCATATAAACCACTTGCAGCCCAAGGATGTTATATGAAATATAGTGTAACTAAACAAGAAGCATCGTATTATATTATCGCAACAGTACGTTCTGACAGAATGAATTTCTTAAATGAACCAACTATGAAAATACGTACTTTCAACAATGATGTAATAACTCTATATGGTGTATCTTTAGCCAATGGAAGTAGTTCTGCCGGTATTATATCTGGAAGCATCGTGATACCTATAACAGAAATATATTCTACAGCCCAGTTCAAAATCACACCAGAACAGTTTGAAATAATTAAAAACGGAATTTCAAAGATCAGGCTTTCTATGACACCTATGAACCATGAAAGAACTTTCAAAAAAGATAAAATAGGAAAAAAACTATATAAGTTTTATTTGAAGATAAAGAATCAAGACGACAACTTCTAACACCCTATATTTTTCGACAATTTACGGTTTTTCATCTATTCACGTTTCAAGTGTATATGTAATCAAGAATTCTTGATTACGTCTTATATATTTGTTCTGGTCTTGTTAAGGTTTTTCTACGATGCCTTGGTTCTTAGAAAAAGGGTAATAAGTAGCTAATTTTTGTTTCCCAGTTAGAAAAAAATTACGGGCTAACTAAGAAAAAAATACTGCTTAGTTAATCCGTTTTTAAGCAGTAATATAGAACGTAAAACTTTTTTGTTATAATGTGATATTTTTTACGCTTTTATAAGCCTTTTGGATGGTCTTAGGATGCGTTTAGGATGCACTATTATGAATGTGTAATTACGAATGTGAAATGTGCAATTAGTCGCACGATGTGCGATGTTGAGTTATTTAATGATGAACAAATTGTTTCTGTTTCATATTTTTTTAATGGTTATAATCAAGTTACTATGCTTGTATTAACCAACATAGTAACTTGATAAGAATTTAGAATTCAATCATTAATTAATCGGCGTAGCCGACAAATTACACATTAAACATTCCAAATTAAACATTACTTCTCGTATGCGTCAAGCTTCTTGAGGAAATAATTCTTGAAGTCTTGCCAACGATAATAAGGACCTGTAACAGCCTTGATAGGCAAGGTAGCTTCATTCTCGTTTCTCAACACCTTGAAAAGGATGTCGCCCTTACCATTTACAGGACGATAGAACACAAACTGAATGTTGCAAGCCATTGGGAAGATACGATAGTTGCGCCAACCTTCCTTGTCGAGCTGCTCAAAGTCGGTAATCTGCTTGCCCATACCATCAAGGTCGAGCAAACAGGTGAGAGGCATCACCATTGTGTCGTGACCATAGCGAAGGGTTGCTCCTGGATGCTTCAACTGAATACAGCTGTCAGCCTCGCTGATAATCTTACGCAGAAGGTTGCGCTGAGAATAAGGTTGCGTGCCGCCATTCAAAGGTGATGGACCGTATGCAACATACCACCATGCATTATCCTGCACCCACAGGTCGTAAATCTCGTCATCGGTAAACAGGTCGTAGAGTGTGAAATCGTGACGTAGTTCGGTGCTCTGCAAGTTTCCAGCCTGCTTATAAATCACCTTGTAAAGGTCGTTAGCTTTTATCTCGTTCTGCCAATAGTTATCGTCGTTGAACAACAAACGCATCACACGCTCAGGATGCTGATGCTTCTTGTTGAAGGCGTCAAGAGCCTTACGAGCCTCAGGAGTAACCTTGCGATGTTCAAGAGCTGTGTCGCTTTGGTTCATATAATACATATCGTGATAGCTGGCGTCATGACGAATCTGCAATTCTGGGTTCATCACAAGCATCTGCTGAAGAGCATTCTCCATACTCAGGATACAACGGATAACAACAGTACTCTTTGCATCAACATTTGTCTTACCCTTGAAAATCTCAGGGAAATTCTGAATCATGCGCTTTGCTATTCCCTTGTGCTGTTGAGCACCCAGGAGAGTTAACTCGCCATCACGCTTATAAGCTGCATCACGCAACAGAGTGAGCTTGTGCAACACGTCTTTACCCTTAGCTGTAAGCTTACCAAGAGAGTCGGCTTTAGCCAGAATATTCACAGGGCGATTATAATCTCTATCGCCAATAAGCCAACGACTGCCATGACGGCCATAATGGCTTAGATAGAAAGGCTCATAGCCCTTTGGGGCTGCAGTAAGTTTTGCCTGAAGCGGACCAGGATAAGCCAAATAGTTACTTGCCGAGAGGTTTCTGTCGGCTTTAAAATCTTTACGTGCCTGCTGAGCCCCTGCTGTCAGAGAGAGAGCAAGCAAAGTAATCACAAATAGGTTTCTTTTCATTTTTTTTAAAAGACGTGTTTAATTTTAGGTAAAGGCAAAGATAAATATTTTTTTGCAATTCTTTTACCCTTGCACCAGTTTTTTCGTATTTTTGCGACTAAGCCGTGAATTTACTGGCACTCGGCATGCGCGATGCAGTTGCATCGCTATTGAAGATTACCTCCTTCGCTTACACAGATGCACCAAGTCCGTTGACAGCATCTGCTCAGTCGATGACCTTCGGTTGATAATTGAATAATAATTTGTAAATAACTAATTAGTAATCGCCCTTTAGGGCGACTAATTCCACATTCCACATTCAAAATTCCACATTAATATTTTGTTCTGCACTCGTTTTTTCGTAAATTTGCAGAAAAGCTATACGGTTATGACTACACATCCTTTATGGCAAGACGATTATTGGCTGTTGCTTTTGCAACTTTACATAAAAAAGCCAATGGGGGTGAAATCAATTTATTCACGCTCACTTATTAATCTTGCACTTGAACTACACATTGAACCGAAATATCTATATAATCAGATGTTTCGCATTCGACGTCAGGATTCTCCACAGATGCAACAACTATGGAACACCTATGCCGAGCATCCTAAACGATTGGCGGCAGAGGTGGAGAAACTGCGGAATATGAGTGGATTCGGACAGAAGGATGTGTTCTACAAAGATGTAGAAGTAAACGAGTCGTGGGAGAAGAACTATCGACCACTTGAGGCTGACGGAGAACTGACAATTGTTGCCCTGACGATGATTCTCGACCTGTATTTCCGCCTCACTCCTATCACCATGGTGGCTGAAACGCCCGAGGTACAGGAATTGGCACGATTGTTGAAGATAAAGGCTGAGAAGGTGGCAATGGTGCTTGAGGTGTTCATGCAATGTGACCCTTATCTAAACCGCTTGGACCTCGACCTTCCGCCTCTGCTTCCAGATTGCCAGCGGGTGTGGCAACGCTACGGCAACGATCCCGAAAAACTTTCTGCCGAGGCGGCACAGATGTCGGCATGGTATAAATAATACAAAATATTTTTTAGCATTATGGCTCAGAAACTAATTCAAACGCAGGAACAGAAACTTGCTCAGATGCAGCGACTTTCACAACAGCAGATGCTTTTGGTGCACCTGTTGGAGATGCCGTTGACAGAACTTGAGGAGAGCGTGAATGCTGAGCTTGATGACAATCCCGCTCTTGAAAAAGGGCGCGAAGAGGATGAGATGTATGATACCTCTGAAGGTTCTGACTCTTTGGACAACGACAGCGAGGAAGAATATGAGCAGGAGGAACGACAAGAAGCTCTCGACTCTGCCCTTGAAACAATGGGAGCCGACGACGAACTACCATTACCATCCAGCTATGTCAGCAACAAAGATAATGCCGACTACGAGGAGATGGTATGGGGCGACAACACATCGTTCTACGACAAACTGAACGAGCAGATGGGCATCATGGAACTGTCTGAGCAGGAACAGCTGATAATGGAATACCTAATAGGAAGTCTCGATGATGACGGACTGCTGAGAAAGGATCTTGACAATATATGCGACGAGTTGGCAATATACCATAACATTGACGTACCTGTGAAAAACATAGAGAACGTGTTGTATAAGCTGCAAACTATGGACCCAGCAGGAATTGGTGGACGCTCACTACAGGAATGTCTGCTCTTGCAGATACAACGCAAACGCACAGACGACGCAGAAGAAGGCATTGACCCCTACCCACGACTGCACAACGCCATGGAAGATGTAATTAAAAACCATTTCGATGACTTCACCAAGAATCATTGGGACAAAATTAAGCAGAATATGCAACTCAACGACACACAGATTGAAACCCTACAGAAAGAGCTGAGAAAGCTAAACCCAAAGCCTGGAGCAGCACTTGCTGAAACCGAAGGCAGAAGCACTCAGCAGATAACCCCAGACTTCATTGTAGATACCAGCGATGACGGAATAGTGACCTTTACACTTAACAACGGAAATATCCCCGAGTTGAAAGTGTCGCCATCATTTGTTGAAATGGTTGATGCCTACAACGCCAACAATGACAACATGAACCGCAGAGACAAGGAAGCTCTGCTATACGCAAAAGAAAAGCTTGACAAGGCACAAGGCTTCATAAACGCTGTGAAACAACGCCAGCAAACACTCATCCTCACAATGAAAGCCATTATAGAATGGCAACACGATTTCTTTGTTGATGGCGACGAAGCCGACATGAAGCCTATGATTCTGGAAGATATTGCAAAGAAAACAAATCTCGACAAATCAACCATTAGTCGTGTGAGCAACATCAAGTATGCTCAAACCAAATGGGGCACATTCCCATTGAGATTTTTCTTTAGCGACAAATACACCAGAGAGGACGGACAGGAAGTATCTATCCGCAAGATAAAGATTGCTTTAAAAGAACTTATTAATGCCGAAGACAAGACGGCACCACTCTCTGACGACTCTCTTGCCAAAGAACTAAAACAAAAAGGCTTCCCAATAGCTCGCAGAACAGTTGCCAAATACCGTGAGCAACTTGGCTTTGCCATAGCCCGTTTAAGAAAGCAATAACCCGTCAGTACAAGGCTGATGCAAAAATATGAATGAAAAGAATATTATATTGACCGCAAGAATCATGAGCATGGTGTTCTCACCACTCTATCTACCCATGGTGGGACTGGTAGCTCTGTTCATTTTCAGCTATCTGAGCTTGTTGCCCACAAGCTACAAACTCAGCGTTCTTGGTCTGGTTTACAGTTTTACGGTATTACTGCCCACGCTGCTCATCCGAATGTATCGCCGATATCAAGGCTGGACACCATGGCAGCTAAGCCAGAAAGAACGACGAATGGTGCCCTACCTCATCAGCATACTATGCTATTTCGTGTGCTACTATGTCATGAACATACTTTTGCACACCCCTCATTTCATGGGCAGCATCCTTATGGGAGCTTTGATTATTCAGGTGCTTTGCGCCATAATAAACATCTGGTGGAAGATATCCGTTCATTCAGCAGCCATAGGCGGCGTTACAGGAGCTTTGCTTGCATTTGCCGTAATCTTCTCTTTCAACCCCATCTGGTGGCTGTGTTTCGTTCTTGTATTGGCAGGAATAGTGGGCACAAGTCGCATGGTGCTTCGCCAGCACTCGCTTTCACAGATTGTAGGAGGATACTGTCTTGGATTTATCCTTGGCGGATATATAATACTGATAGTATAGAAACAAATTATAACATATGAAACCATTAGTTAGTATCATCATGGGATCAACAAGTGATCTGCCCGTGATGGAAAAAGCCTGCAAATGGCTTAACGACAACAAGATTCCTTTTGAAGTAAACGCACTCTCTGCTCATCGCACTCCAGATGCTGTTGAAGCATTTGCCAAAGGTGCTAAAGAGCGTGGCATCAAGGTCATCATCGCTGCTGCAGGTATGGCTGCTGCCCTTCCTGGAGTTATCGCAGCTTCAACCTCTCTGCCTGTAATTGGTGTACCTATCAAGGGAATGCTCGATGGTCTCGACGCCATGTTGAGCATCATTCAGATGCCTCCAGGCATACCCGTAGCCACCGTAGGCGTTAATGCTGCCCAGAATGCAGCTGTTCTTGCTGCCGAGATGATTGCCCTTGCCGATGAAGATGTTGCCAAGAAGGTTGACGCATGGAAAGCCGGACTCGGTGCTAAGATTGAAAAGGCAAACAAAGAACTGGCAGAAATAAAAGATTACGAATATAAGTGCTAAGAAAGGGTAAAAAAGTAAAAAGATAAAACTGTAAAAAGGTAAAATATGAGTGAAATAGACTTGTTCAACTATTCTCGCAGAGAGTCGTCTGTGGTGCACGTTGGCAAATTAGACATAGGTGGCAGCAACCCTGTACGCATACAGTCTATGACAACAACCAACACCCGCGACACAGAAGCATGTATTCGCCAGTCTGAAGAAATTATCAAGGCTGGTGGTGAACTTGTACGTCTCACCACACAAGGCTCCATAGAGGCTGAGAATCTGGAGAACATAAAAGCAGGAATACGCAAAGACGGATACAACACTCCCCTCGTTGCCGATGTGCACTTCAACCCTAATGTGGCTGATGTGGCAGCCAGATACGTTGAGAAGGTTCGCATAAATCCAGGTAACTATGTTGATCCTGCCCGTAAGTTCATAAAGCTCGAATACACCGACGAGGAATATGCTCAGGAACTCAAAAAGATTGAAGACCGTTTTGTGCCTTTCCTCAATATATGCAAGGAACATCACACAGCCATTCGCATTGGTGTTAACCATGGTAGCTTGAGCGATCGCATACGCAACCGCTATGGCGACACCCCAGAAGGTATCGTAGAAAGCTGCATGGAATTTTTGCGCATCTGCAAGAAGGAAAACTTCAATGATGTAGTTATCTCTATAAAATCAAGCAACACCGTTGTCATGGTACGCTCCATGCGTCTGTTGGTAGATACCATGAACAAGGAGGATATGCACTATCCTCTGCATCTTGGGGTTACCGAAGCCGGTGAAGGCGAGGATGGACGAATAAAGAGTGCCGTAGGTATTGGTGCACTCTTGGCAGATGGTATTGGCGACACTATTCGTGTTAGTCTGAGCGAAGAACCAGCAGCCGAGATTCCTGTTGCCGATCATCTTGTGCGCTACATACGTCGTAAGGAGAAGCATCTGCTCATTCCTGCTACTGCCGATCCTAAGTTTGATTGGGTACATCCTTCTCGTCGCGAAACAAAGGCTGTTAAAAATATCGGTGGCGACAATGTTCCTGTTGTTATTGCAACAGCAAACAATAACGATGCCGAGATTGTTACAGCCAGCGAACAACGAGCAGACTATATCTATGTAAAGAATACATTACCTGAGAAGCCTGCAAAGGGACAAAGCTACATTCTCGACTACAATGTCTATGGCGAAATGACTGCTGAAGGCAGAATTGCAGCTGATGGCACTATCACTGGTTCTGAAGCTAAGGTTTACCCTATCTTCCCTGCAACAGCAATGCCAGCATTGAGTCTTATTCCTTCTGAACTTAAATTCCTTGTACTGCAATATGGTACTCCTGCAAAGGAATATCTTGCTTGCCTGAAATATCATCCAGAGATAGTAGTTGTTTGCGTGAGCAATCATCAAAACCGCTTAGGCGACCAGCGTGCTCTCGTTCACGAAATGAGCGAAGCTGGAATGAAGAATCCTGTTGTGTTTGCCGAGATGTATAGGCACAGCGCAAGCGAGAAAGAAGATTTCCAGCTTGAAGCAGCAGCCGATATGGGCGCTCTCATGATAGACGGTCTTACCGATGGTCTCTGGCTTATGAACGATGGCGACATAGCTCAACAGGATGTTGTAGAAACAGCATTTGGCATTCTTCAGGCAGCCCGCCTGCGTGTATCAAAAACCGAATACATCAGCTGTCCTGGATGCGGACGTACACTCTACGACCTGCGTGAGACTATCGCTAAAATTCGTGAAGCCACCAAGGGCATGAAGGGCTTGAAGATAGGTATCATGGGCTGCATTGTTAATGGTCCTGGTGAAATGGCTGATGCCGACTTTGGCTATGTTGGTGCTGGTCCTAACCGCGTGTCGCTTTATCGCAAACAGGAACTCATTGAGAAGAACATCCCACAGGAAGTTGCCGTTGAGCATCTTCTCGCTTTGATAAAAGCAAGCCAAAAATAAATGTGGAGTAATGAGAATTGAAAAAGCCTCTTTCATAAGAACTATGAAAGAGGCTTTATTTGTATCTTTGGGTTAGTTATTTTATCTGTGAAGCAACATTGCTACGTATTCCCTTCATGTTTGTGAGGAAAGCCTTGGCATAACCAAATCTCAGATACATATCAAGACGAATA
This sequence comes from Prevotella sp. UBA4376, assembly GCA_002391185.1. GTDB lineage: Bacteria > Bacteroidota > Bacteroidia > Bacteroidales > Bacteroidaceae > Prevotella. The sequence continues at coordinate 6,478 of DGRY01000183.1, read as the reverse complement.
GGGATATGGTTGCTATCATCAGTAACATAGAAGTCAACGATGCTCTTGTATTTTCCATTGTCTTCCTTCTCTTGATAAGCCAACTTTAAACAGCGATATTTATGTCCGTTGTCGGCTTTGATGGTTTGCTTTCCTTGATAAAGCAACTGAGCATTAGTGCAGTTTTTTCCATCAGCCATAGGGAACTTCACTATATGTCCCTTCTTCCATGATGTAGGATTGAAAGAGCGAGCACGCAAGAATATACTCATCATGTCGTAAACACACTCTGACGAAGTGCCCTTTTTCCAAATGTTTTCTCCATCATCATGAACACGATGCTGACGCAGATTCACTTTATTTCCACTATAGCTATAATACACCTCATCTACAGTATAACGATTTCCCTCACGAGCTCCCTTGCGGAAATAAAGAGGTTCGAGTTCGAGAGTGTTATAGCACAAAAGAGTATCGCGTAAGATGAAGAAATCATCGAGACGACCATTTCCTCGTGTTGTGAGCGAACCACGATATGCTGGTTTGCCATTATATCTACTCTGAACTGTGTACATAGAAGCCGTTCCTACCTTAACCCATACAAATTTCCAGTTGTAATATAGGTTGTATGAGAGAAACTCTCCTGATTTAAAAGCTGTGTTGCGGAATGAGCATTGTGCATTTACAGAGTAAGCAGCAAGCATCATTACTACCGCAAGGATAAATTTCTTCAGTTTCATATATTTCCTTTTTTATTGTTTACTCCCCTCGGTCAGTGACCTTTGGTTCAAAACTTGTAATTCTTAATTCGTAATTGCGCTTTGCGCAACCTATTCGTAATTTCAAATTTCACATTCGTAATTCCAAATTACCTTGGTATGTATTCTATTCCAAGTTCTCTGGCTCTTTCCATATTTCTTCGTTTTATTGTTTTCTTCTTATCACCCTTTTGCTTCTTTATATCTGCTGGCTTTTGCTTATATAGTTCTTTAGCTTTAGGATTCCATGTTTCTGTGAGGTCCCATTTAGCTCTACATTCCAACTTTTCTGAGAAGTAATACACCTCTTCAGGTTGGATATTCTTCTCGAAATCTCCGGTATCCCATTTGCCATTCTTGTTATTATCAACAATTAGACGTAAGTAATATGTCTCAGGTTTAAGATAGAAGAATTCGGCTGTGCCATTATCTGTAATAATCTCCTTAACCACCTTTTCTGAGCGATCGAGAAGTTGAACGATACAACTCTGTTCTTCCATACCTTTTATGGTGAGCAACAAAGAACAATAGTCATCGTTATTTCCCACCTTGAAACCATTTTTAATCTTTGCAGAACAGTTACCATATATGTCAACAAAAGCTGCACTATCAACCTCAAGACTATATTCTATTCCTGGCTGCCACTCGCCCAAGAGTTGATACATCTCGTGCAATGGTAACTGAGCATCAGGAATAGCTTCTGGCAAACCATTCTGAGCTAATTGCACAGCCTGCAACTCAAAGCGGGCGTTATACCACAAGGAATCGTGCTTGGAATAAAGATGAATCTTTGATATATCAATACTATCCAACGGCACCTGACTTGTTATGAGTATGTTTTGGTCGGGATTAAGCGTTGTAGGAACATCAAACTTCAGTCGCAATGGTTCCTTTGGCATTATTGAGTCGTAAGGTTCGCCTTTCTTCTTGGCTTTTTCCTGTTGTTTCTGCCATTTCTCAAATGCCTTTTTCTGGTCTTTCATACGCTTTGCATACGACACCTTTGAGAGCATCTCTAATGTGTCGGTCTGCAATTCCAACCCTCCAAGGCTATCTGTAGCCATATATTGCACTTCCATACGCAATGTGTCTTGATTAACAAGAGCCGTATCGCGCAGCCAGTAAACAATAGAATCTTTCTGTGTATTGGCATTAATGATAAAGGCATCTTTTTCATTAAAGTTCAATCCCTTTATCTTTGGCAGTTCTTTGTCGCCATAGCTGAATGCCAGCACAAAGTGGTCGTGGTTCACTCTTTCGTTCTTGGTGAGATAACGTGCAGTAAACACTTCGTTGAAAGCACGAAGAACAATATTATCAGGTGTGAAATGAGTGTATTTAGAACGAGAGATGCTTGCAATGTGCAGGGTGTCGGTCCAAAGAGTGTCCTGACGCGTGTCTGGATAACAGGCTGTTGTGAACACCTCGCTGCTAAAAGCTATCTTTTCTGATTTCTGTCCAAATCTGTAGTCGCCATCGGCATCCTGAAGGGCATAAACACGATATTTGCCATTCTTCACGCCTTTAATAACAAAATGCCCAGAAGCATCGGTGCGGCTCACTCTTAGCATAGGCTTCTTTTGGAAAGCAGAGTCGGCAAGATCATCATATAATCCCACAAGAATACCCTTTACTGGTTCAAGGTTGTTTGCTTCAACCACATATCCAGCAACCTCCATTGTGTCGATTTCGGCACCTGTAGAAAAGGTATAGGTGTAGTTTCCCAAAGGATTGTTCTCGTTGTTATCGCTGATGGCATCGCTAAAGTCAACAGTATAGGTGGTGTTGGCTTTAAGAGAGTCGAGAAGCTTCACTTCTATACTCTTTCCCTTTGCCGCAATCTCAGGTGTTTCAAGCTGAGGAGGCGACACTATAACATTCTCTGTTGCGTTATCAATCTTGACAAACTCATCAAACCTGATAACCACCTTCTGACTCTTCACGTTAACGCCCTTGTCGGCTGGCGAAGCACCAATAACCTTTGGAGGCTGTTCATCATACCATCCTCCATCAGGCTGTCCCATTCGAGCGCAACTCGTAATGAGCACCAGCGAAAGCAGCAATATAATCTTTATCTTCATCTGTTCAAAAGTAACATACTTTCAATATTCGTTCTTGAGTTACTCAGTCGAGGAACCTTATGCTGACCACCAAGTTTTCCCTTTGATTTCAGCCAGTCGTTGAACAAGCCCTTACGAGCCTTCACCAGTTCAAGACGTTGCATAGTCACATCATGTGAGCGCTTAGCCTCGTAGTCGCTGTT
>DGRY01000183.1:0-3437 GCA_002391185.1 Prevotella sp. UBA4376 | reverse complement strand
CGTAGTCGCTGTTCACCTCCTGCAGACGCTTGTCGAGAAGATTGGCAAACTCATCCAAAGAAGCAGGTTCCTTAGCAAACTCTATCAGCCACTGGTGAGCACACTTAGCATTACTATCCATAAAGAGAGGAGCTGCCGTATAATCAAGAATCTCGGCACCTGTCTTTTCACAAGCGTATGCAAGTCCCTTCTCTGCATTATCCATAATCAGTTCCTCACCAAAAGCGTTGATGAAATATTTTGTTCGTCCGCTAATGATAAACTTATACGGATTTTTAGAAGTAAACTGAACGGTATCGCCAATCATATATCGCCACAAGCCACACGATGTGGTTATTATCATTGCATAGTTCTTGCCTATCTCCACACCTTCAAGCGGAACGATGTTTGGGTTAGGTGAGTCAAACTCATCCATTGGCAGAAACTCATAGAACACATCATAGTCGAGCATAAGAAGCATACTCTTGTCGTCTGGATTGCTCTGTATGCCGAAGAATCCCTCTGAAGCGTTGTATGTCTCCATGTAATGCATCTTGTCGCTGGTTATCAGCTGTTCATACTGCTTGCGGTAAGGGGTAAAGGCTATACCTCCGTGGAAGAACACCTCAAGATTAGGCCACACCTCCTCAAGATGCTTCTTACCCGTAAGCTCCATAACACGAACCAGCACCGAAAGCATCCACGAAGGAACACCCGAGATGTTGGTAACATTCTTATTCATGCACTCACGGGCTATGCGGTCGCGCTTCACCTCAAAGTCAGAAAGCAAGGCAGTTGACTTCTTTGGCACACGAACAAGGTTTGCCAATGGGTTAATGTTCTCAATAAGAATACTACTCAAATCGCCCACCAAGGAATGAGGCAAATTATAGTTTGGCTGGTGACTGCCACCAAGAATCAAACTTCTGCCATCAAACAACCTACTCTTGGGATTGTTTTTAAGATACAGAGCCACAACATCCGAACCACCTTTGTAGTGAATCTTCTGCAAGCCCTCTGCCGATACAGGTATAAACTTACTTTTGTCGTTTGTAGTGCCCGATGATTTGGCATACCACTTCACGCGTCCTGGCCACAAAACATTTGCCTCTCCGTGGCGCATGCGGTCAATATCAGCCTTGAGTTCCTCATACGTGTTCACAGGAACATTCTTAACGAACCCCTCATAGTTGCCAGTTGTATTTAAGTTATGATTAAGTCCATATTCCGTATTCCTTCCCTTTGCAAGAAGATGCTTCAAAACATCGTGCTGCAACTCAACACCTTCGTTGATGTGGCGTTGCAATTGTTTCTGTCGTGGCAGGAACAATTTACCTGCTATAGCTGTTAAACTCATAAATCTTCAAATCGTATAGACTGCAAATTTACGAATAAACGAGAACAGAACAAAATAAACTTGTTTATTTTTTATGTCGAGTGAAAGTAAATTCACGGCGATAGACGTAAATTTACGAAAAAACGAGAGAAATGCAAAGGAAAGCTTGCTTTTCTTTACATTTCCGAGTGAAAGTAAATTCACGCAAAGATATTTAACGTTAATTATCGTATAATTTTTCGTTAATTTTAAAGCGCTTTACTCTCTTTTTTGCATTTTACAACGATAGATATTATAAATCATAAACAATGAAACCTGGTTCCGTAGGATGATCTTGTATGGTCTTGTTGGCTGGTATTTTTCTTGTATTCCACAAAATAGCAATATCACCTACTGCACCAAGAATGAGGAATATTCCTAAAATGAAAACCGTAAGATTTTGTAATAAAAGTCCAAGAATGTAAGGAAATATACCAAGTATAATTAATGGAGCTATTGCGCCTATCCTATATTGATTTACATGCAATGGTATTTTACAATGACAATATGGCATGAATGAAGTCCAGATTATACCGAATTTTATGTCTTTAAAATGTCTGGGAGAAAATAAAGCCCATGTAATGCCATGTATTAGCTCATGTAAAATAACACCGATAATAAGCAATGCAATAAAGATTAAAATCTTTCTTGTAAAATAGCTTTCTGCTTCGGAATATGTAATTTTATGTATGCCAAAACTTGAAAGAAAAGGGTTTTCCCACATTATACACCATAAATGATAGCTAACAATCTGTAGTGCTATTCCCCCTATTGTAGAGAGAATGTAGAGCCTTCTCATGTTTATAGTTACTTTTCTTTCATTCATTATCGTCTTAGCTTCTTTGATATTGTTATACAACCATAGCAATACAGAGGTATAGATAGTATTAATATTGCCAATAGAATTCTATAGTCTAAAGCCTGATATATCTTTTCTGAATTAGAAAATACGAAGAGCCAAGTAATGGCATTTGCTTCAAAATGAAGGATAGCTGTAAAAATAAAACTATGCGTTTTTGCAAAAACTAATCCAAATAGAATTCCTAACAAAAATGCAGGTATGATTTGGTTCATATTAATGTGAATAAGAGCAAATAATAACGTAGATAGCGTTATTGCAATAGGTGTAGAATAGCGAGTTAAAAGCCCTCGTAGCAGAATACCTCTAAAAATGGTTTCTTCTAAAATAGGAGCAAAAATCAAAGAACCTATTATGGTACAGGAATCATATGTATTGGTTGTTGCCTTTTCGTTTAGAAGAGTTATAGCAGGTTGTGAAATAAGAGTCTGTATCACGAATACAATAAGCATGGCAAGCCATAAAGAATCAAGTTTTTTTGTATAATATGGCAAAACATTGTTTCTCTTTTTGACATTAATCGCTGCTACAACTATTATAAATGTGGTACAGAACAAGGCAAAGAATAACGTTTGACTTAATCCTTCGTTAAGATCTTTAATCAACATGATAAAAGGACTATCTATTACCATTGCAATTAGTAATGTCAACAAGAAATATATTATTCTACTCGGAAAGAATTTATCGCTATTCATGTTTTTTTGATTCGCTTTAATGTTGCAATGCAAAGTTATGAAAAAAAGACAGTAACAAAATAATATTTGGATATATTTTGCTCAAAATTAATCAAATAGTATTTTGTGACGAAATAAGACAAAATCTAACTAATCAAATATGTCGCTTACGTTTCCGTGGTGGGTAATTTCAATGTTTGATATTCTTCTCGGGTTTTCTTTTTAACCCAAACCACCGTTAACAAACTATTCTAACAACTTTGAACTTTGAGTTTTGAATATTGAACTTTATTTGGAGATTTTTGCACGGAAGATTAACGACATTATACGGATGAAAGGATAAACGTTCACACAGAAAGCACAGATACCACTCTAATTTACGCAATGATTTTTAACGTTAATTATCGTATAATTTTTCGTTAATTATAAAGCGCTTTGCGCTTCTTTATCATTTATCATTTATCATTTAGCGAAGTTCCGCTTCGCGCTGGTCAACCAATAACTTTGAGTATTAAAGAAAAACCGAGAAAACATCTCAAAAAGGTTTTCA
>DGRY01000182.1:25745-31196 GCA_002391185.1 Prevotella sp. UBA4376 | reverse complement strand
TAAACCAATAGTAGAGTTAATAACAAAAACTGTCAACCTAAATCAGTACACTTCACTCTATTTTGCTTGCCACTCAAAAAAGATTATATATTTTTGTGTGGTGATCCAACTTAAAACCTTTAAAATGAGTCAAGCGGTAATTAACCATAAACTCGAGTTTACTTTTGTAGATAATAAACCTATCTACTATAATTGGATTCAAAAAGCAAAATAAGAAAATATGAAAAGACTATATTTCACTATAATATTGTTTTTTATTGCCCTCAAAACTATGGGACAGATTTTAGAAGGGCAGTTTTCTGATATAGACAAGATCATTATATCTAAGACCGGCTGGTATACAACTACTGATGTAAGTATAACTTGTGCTAATTTTGAAAATTATAATTTTCCATGCTATATCTCTACAAGCCCCAAGGTAATAAGAAAATTTTGTAAGATTATATCAAAATTAGAGGCAAATAATTCTAATGTATATCCTGATTATAGATGTAAAATCTATATGTTTAGAAAAGATACGTTGATTAATTCTATATGCGTAGATAGAGCTAATGTACTAATTGATGGATTTAATTTCAAGACATCTAAACGTTTAATAACGGAATTAGATAAGATTAAAGATAGAGTATATAATTTCAATTCTAACAATTATTTTATAGAAGATTATCCAGGTGGTCAGGATGCAATTTATTCAACAAAAGAAAAAGAATTAGAAAAATCAAAAATATCCTTGTCCAATCTAAATCTAATAATAATTGTTTCAATAGATAGAGAAGGAAATACTATTAATTTGCAATTCAAGAACAAAAATAACGATTCTGTTATACCAGAATCTTTGAAATCTACTTTGAATGATATTTTCTATAACAGGATTAAATGGAATAAGAATTCTCAAAGGCCATCAATATATAGAATTGCATTAAGAATAGGAAGAAGATAATATAATTTTTAATCTTTAGCTATGTATATATTTAGAGCATATAAAATACAGTCACTTGTATTGATTATTTTAATAACATTTTTTTATGTCTATCTTTATATAATTGATAGCCAAAAGCCATTAAGCGTATATAAAAGTTTTGCTACTCCTGCTTTAAAAAGCTGATTCTTTGTTTTCTCTTTGCATCAAATGATAGAAAATAGAAGTTTTCAATAATTTTCAAAGGTATATAAATAATCTCTCAGTTAGGCAATTTTTACTGGCTGCCTAAGAAAAATTTTTTATCTGCCCTGAAAGTTAAAATTTCACTTTTGAAGGCAAAATTGCTTGTTTTGAATTATGTAAAAATAATTACGCGTTGAATTAACGGAGATTACATAAATTAAACTTGTGGGGGGGGGACGTGTAAAAAAATGCTTGTCTCGGAAATGAAAATAAAAGTAAACTTTCATTTTGCAATTCTCTCTACTTTGCGTATATTTGTCCTGTAATTAAACATATCACAAAAAAACAAGAAATGAGAAGGAAAATAATAGCGTTGCTGACATTGGGTTTGATGACAGCAGGAAGTATAAATGCAAGGGTTGCCGAACCACAAGATGTGAAAACGCGTCCCAAGGTGGCTGTTGTGCTCAGCGGCGGAGGTGCCAAGGGAATGGCGCATATAGGAGCCTTGAAGGTGATAGAACGGGCTGGTATTCCAGTTGATATCGTTACGGGCACATCTATGGGCGCTCTTATTGGAGCACTCTATTCCATCGGCTATGATTCGCATGCACTCGACTCCATGGTGAGGGTGCAGGATTGGAATCTGGTGCTCTCTGATAGAACCGACCCACGTTTGCTTAGTCTTTCTGAGAGAGCTAAAGACTATACTTACTTGTTGAGCAAGGAGGTGAACATAAGCAAGCATGGTAAACTATCTACAGGCGGACTCATAGAGGGCAAGAACCTTGCTCGTCTCTTTAACGAACTAACAACAGGTTATAGGGATTCTATGAATTTCAGTTCGTTGCCTCGTCCTTATGCTTGTGTGGCAACGAATATTGTTGATAACACGGAGTATGTTTTCCATAGTGGTAAACTGGCAGATGCTATGCGTGCCTCGATGTCTATTCCTGGAGTTTTTGCACCTGTGAGAAAAGGTGATATGGTGCTTGTTGATGGCGGATTAAGAAATAATTATCCTGTTGATGTAGCACGTGAACTGGGTGCTGACTATGTTATTGGTGTTACCGTTCAGGGCGCAGAACGAGAACCCGATGAAATAACTGGTACGGCTGTGTTGAGCCAGATTATAGATGTGAACTGTAAGAACAAGTATAATGCCAACATGGAGCAGACAAATGTGCTCATTCGTGCCAATACCAAGGGATATGGTGCAGCGAGTTTCAATCAGGCTGCTGTTGACACTCTTATCAGAAGAGGCGAAGAGGAAGCCATGAAGCATTGGGATGAGTTACTGAGTTTGAAACATAATCTTGGACTTAGTGTTGATTACTATCCAGAGGTGTTGAAAGCTCCTGTTGTGGAGGAGGTGCAAGAGGAGGCATCTTCTGTTCCTTTGCAGACTATGGTAAGAGTGGGCGCAAGGTTTGATACCGAGGAACTTGCCGCCGTTCAAATAAATGCTGTTAATAGCTTTATGACTAAACGGCCGATAACAGCCGATTTCACATTGCGACTTGGCAAGCGCATTATGGCAAAGGCTGATCTTACCATTAATCACTTTTCGTGGGGTAAGGCCAATTTAAGTTACTCATTCTATCATAATGATGTTAATCTTTACGACGAGGGTGACAGAACATTCAATATTACCTATAATGAGCATAAGATTGATTTGAACTTATTTGATTTCAATGTGCGCAACTTCAATTTTATTATTGGTGGACGCTTTGACTATTGGCATTTTCGTGATGTGCTCATGGGAGCACATATTCCGGTGAGTTGGCTAAAGTTGAAGGATGAACATTTGTTTAGCTATCGTGCCGAGGTGAATTACAATTCAGAGGATAACTGGCTTTTTGCCACTCGCGGAGCAAGCTTTGCGGCAAAATATGCTTATTATACCGATGATTTGGTAAGTTACAAGGATGCTGTAGGCTTTTCGGCTTTCAGCGGTATGTGGCGTAAAGCTTTTCCGGTTGGCAGAATGCTCACATTTCAACCTATGCTTTATGGACGGTTTATCTATGGTTGTAATGTAGCAAGTGTACTCAATAATATGATTGGCGGAAATGGTTTTGGAAGGTATTTCGAGCAGCAGATGCCTTTTGCTGGAATAGGTTATGTAGAACTTGCCGACAACAAAATGCTTGCATTACAACTGAAAATGCAGTTGCGGTTAACAGAAAACAACTATATTATTGGAAAGGTCACAGGAGCACAGCATGCCAACGAAACAAAGGATATGCTTAAAAAGGGACCTATGATGGGTTGCGAACTGGCATATTATTACAACACGCTTGTTGGACCGCTTGGTGCCAACCTTGGTTATTCAAGTCGCACCAACAGAGGATATTTCTATATTAATCTTGGTTTTGAGTTTTAATAGAATGGAAAGAATAATCGGAGTATTCTGAGTTTTCTGATTATTCTGAAAATTCCGAGTACTCCGATTATTCCGATTATTCAGAATATTCCGATTATTCTGAATTTTCCGATTACTCTTTCGCCTTCTGCAACGCTTCTTTCTTCAGTTTCTCGGCAATCTGTCGTGCTTTAACGTTAACATCGCGGATATCGTTCTTGCGATAGTAGCTGCGAGTGCCCCAACGGTCGGTGAGCACAAGCGAGTCGGCACCAAGGTAGTCGATGTCGCAAGTGTCGTTAAACTCATCGGTAGTAGTTATGGTGTTGTCCTTACCATAATGAGGAGTGGCACTAACAACGATGAGTTTGCCGTTCCATATGCGCCATGAGGTGAAATAGCCAAGTTTGGGATACACCACAGGACTCTGGTCTTCGAGTGAGCTTTGTTCTGGTACATAGCCCACACTTTGACAACTCCAATGGCGTTGTAGCCAAAAACCGTATTCGCGTGGAATCATGTAGGTTGCCTTCACCGAGTCGGGCATGTTGCGTTCTATGCGACGTTGTACACGCTCTGGTAGGTTGTCGTAGTCGCGCATCTTTGGCATTACGATGTAGCACCATATACCTTTCAGTTGGTCGAGATCAACAACGAGGTCGGCAACCTTCTTATCGTCTTTATTAAGCACCACACCAATCCAGTCGCCAATCTTTATGTCGCCCTGAACCTTGTGGTTGCGATGTGCATCTATAATATCGTAGCGCACAGGGTCGGAACCATCGTTAGGCAGTAGCACCACAACCGAGTCGTTGCAACCTTCGCACGCCAGTCCATATACCGTTTCGTCGCCTTTCAGTCGCATCTCCTCGTTAGTCTGTCCGTGTTTCAGGTCGGTTTTTTGTTCCTTGTTCCCTCCACAGGCAATCATCATAACGGTAGCCGAAAGTATAGTAAAAGCAAACTTTATCTTCATGTTAGTAAACCAATATTATTTTCGTCCACAAAGATAGTTATAAATTATAAAAAAAAACCTTTAAGGTGGGGATTTTGATTTTTTTTATCTAATTTTGCAACCCGAGTGCGTAGTAGCTACGCTATGTAAATAAGGAAAGAAAGTAAAAATTCAATATAATGGGAAAGAAAATTCAGTTCAGTCTCGTATATCGAGATATGTGGCAGAGCTCTGGTAAGTTCCAGCCACGCAAGGATCAGTTGGCACGTATTGCGCCTGTTATCATCGAAATGGGATGTTTTGCCCGTGTAGAGACCAATGGTGGTGCTTTCGAGCAGGTAAACCTTTTGGCTGGTGAGAATCCTAACGATGCTGTTCGTGCATTCTGTAAGCCTTTCAACGAGGCTGGTATCAAGACCCACATGTTGGATCGTGGTTTGAATGCTTTGCGTATGTATCCTGTTCCTGATGATGTTCGTGCTTTGATGTATAAGGTTAAGCACGCTCAGGGTACAGATATCACCCGTATCTTTGATGGTTTGAACGATGTTCGTAACATCATCCCATCAATCAAATGGGCAAAGGAAGCTGGTATGACTCCACAGGGAACTCTTTGTATTACCACTTCTCCTATTCACACACTTGAATATTACACCAATATTGCCGATCAACTTATTGAGGCTGGTGCTGAGGAAATCTGTTTGAAGGATATGGCTGGCATTGGTCAGCCTGCTTTCCTGGGTCAGCTCACTAAGCAGATTAAGGATAAGCATCCAGAGATCATCATCGAGTATCATGGTCACTCTGGTCCTGGTCTTTCTATGGCTTCAATCCTCGAAGTATGTAAGAATGGTGCCGACATTATTGATACTGCTATCGAGCCATTGTCATGGGGTAAGGTTCATCCTGATGTAATTTCTGTTCAGAGCATGTTGAAGCATGCAGGCTTTGATGTGCCTGAAATCAATATGGATGCCTATATGCAGGCTCGTGCACTTACTCAGGAGTTTATTGACGACTGGTTGG
>DGRY01000182.1:14536-25629 GCA_002391185.1 Prevotella sp. UBA4376 | reverse complement strand
TGCCTGGTGGTATGATGGGTTCTATGATGGCCGACCTTACCGGTATGCGCACCACTATCAACAACGCTCGCAAGAAGAACGGCAAGGACGAACTTTCAATGGATGCTCTTCTTGTTAAGTTGTTCGAGGAGGTTGCTTATGTATGGCCACGCGTTGGTTATCCTCCATTGGTAACACCATTCTCTCAGTACACCAAGAATATTGCTCTCTTCAACCTTTTAACTCTTGAGCAGGGTAAGGGTCGTTATGTTATGATGGATGACTCTATTTGGGGTATGATTCTTGGTAAGAGTGGTAAGGTGCCAGGAGAGATTGCTCCTGAAATCAAGGAACTTGCTGCTCAGAAAGGCTTTGAGTTCACCGATGTTGATCCTCACACTTTGTTGCCTAATGCTCTTGAAGACTTTAAGAAGGAGATGGACGAGAATGGTTGGGATTATGGTCAGGACAACGAGGAACTCTTCGAACTTGCTATGCACCCAGAGCAGTATCGCAACTTCAAGAGTGGTCAGGCTAAGAAGAATATGCTTGCCGACCTTCAGAAGGCTAAGGACGCTAAGCTTGGTGCGCAGGTAAGCATCGAGGAGGCTACAGCATTCAAGCATGCTAAGGCCGATGCTATTGTTAGTCCTGTTAAGGGTCAGCTCTTCTGGGAATTCCAGGGTGATGGCGAGGCTGCTCCAGCTGTAGAACCATACATTGGTAAGGAATATAAGGAAGGCGACGCGTTCTGCTATATTCAGGCTCCATGGGGTGAGTTTATCACTATCCCAGCAGCTCTTGGCGGTCAGCTCGTTGAAATCAACGTTAAGCAGGGTCAGAAGGTGAATAAGGGCGAGGTTATCGCTTATATTCAGCGAAACGAAGAAAAGTAATTCCTCTTTCCCTCTTTGAAGGTTTTGAATGATGGATTATAATAAAATCATAGATAAATTTTATCCCGAGGCCAATAGGCTTCGGGATATTTTGATTACCCATAGCACGATGGTTATGAAGCGTGCCGTGAAGATTTGTGATGCTCATCCCGAGTTGAATATCAACCGCGAATTTGTTGTCGAGGCTGCTATGTTGCACGATATCGGTATATGCCGATGTGATGCTCCGGGCATAGAGTGCTTTGGCACAGAACCATATATTCTGCATGGACGTATTGGGGCGGAGATGTTACGTGCAGAAGGATTTCCTGAGCATGCAAGAGTGTGCGAGCGGCATACGGGTGCTGGTATAACCAAGGATGATATTATAGCCCAGAATCTACCTTTGCCTCGTCAGGATTTTTTGCCAGAGACAATCGAAGAACAGGTTATATGCTATGCCGATAAATTCTATTCAAAAACTCATCCCGAACGTGAGAAAAGCTATGAACAGGCTATGAAAAGTTTGGCTAAGTTTGGCGAGGCTGGGCTTGTGCGCTTTGCCAAGTGGAAAGCTATGTTTGAATAGAAAAAGTGAGTATTTTTGATAATATTTTCTGTATAATCCATCTAAAATAAACGCTAAATACCAAAAACGAAGCGTTAAAGGATAGGTAAACCGAAAGTTTTAAGTATCTTTGCAAGGTTAAATGAGAAGAAATTCGTTCATATTGCTTTTTTTGTTTGTCTTTATCTTTATGATGGCAAACACAAATTTCCAGTTTTTTAAGCGCCACAAGAAGAATGTAGCGCCTAAGGATTCTGTTGAGATGAACGACTCCTTGGAAATTGATGAAAACGGAAACGTAGTGCCCGACACCGCAAAGATGGATTCGTTGCAATTGGCGGTGTATCATCACAATAAGGCTGTTGACGACTCTATACGTTTGGATTCGTTAAACAAAACAAAGAAAAATTCCTTGGAGGCTCCTGTGGATTATACCGCCGAAGACTCCTTGGTTTACGATGCAAAGACTAAGACTGCACGCTTGTTTGGTAATGCCAATGTGAAGTACGAAACAATGGACCTCACGAGCGAGCGTATCAGAATGAGTCTTGATAGCAATCTTGTTCATGCAACAGGTGCTTACGAAGATTCTACTAATACCAAACTCAAGGGTACTCCTGTATTTAAGATGGGTTCTGATAGCTATGAGAACGACACCATAGCTTTCAACATAAAGTCTAAGCGTGGACTTATACGAAATGTATATACACAGCAGCAGGAGGGCTTCTTAAGAAGCGAACTTGCAAAGAGAAATAATAATGGAGAAGTGTTCCTGCAGCATGGTCGTTATACCACCTGTGATGAGGAACATCCCGATTTCTATATTGCCTTGAGTCGTGCTAAGGTGCGCCCAGGTAAGGATGTAGTATTCGGACCTGCTTATCTTGTTGTTGCCGATGTGCCATTGCCATTGGCTATCCCTTATGGCTTCTTCCCATTCACAAAGAGTTACAGTTCAGGCTTTATCATGCCTACCTATGGTGATGAGAATAGTCGTGGTTTCTATCTTCGTGATGGTGGATATTATTTTGCCATGAGCGACAAGTGGGATTTGAAACTCCTTGGCGAGATATATACCAAAGGTTCATGGGGACTAAGTGCTGCCGTGAACTACAGAAAGCGTTATAAGTATAGTGGTTCGTTCTATGCAAGCTTTCAGGATTCAAGAACTGGTGAGAAAGGTATGCCCGACTATAGTAAACAGGAGAGTTTCAAGATTCAATGGAGTCACAGACAAGACTCAAAGGCTAATCCTTTCAGTCAGCTCTCGGCAAGTGTGAACTTTGCTACTTCAAGCTACGAGCGCAACAACCTTACCAGTATGTATAATCCTCAGACTATGACGCAGAGCACGCGTACATCTTCTGTTAACTGGAGTACTACATTCTCAAGTATTGGCATGACTCTCAGTTCAACAGCCAATCTTAACCAAAACATGCGCGACTCAAGTATTGCCATGACCTTGCCCGACTTGAATATCAGCATTAGTCGTTTTAACCCTTTCAAGCGCAAGCATGCTGCCGGCAAGGAGCGTTGGTATGAGAAGATTGCTGTTAGCTACACAGGTCAGTTGTCGAACTCTATTGCTACCAAGGAAGACAAGTTGATGAGGTCAAACCTCATCAAAGACTGGCGAAACGGTATGCAGCATCAGATACCTGTATCGGCTAACCTTATGCTTTTCAATGTTATCAATATCACTCCTTCGTTCAATTTTACCGATCGTATGTACACCACAAAGGTGAACCGCAAATGGGATCAGGAAAAGCAGCAGGAGGTGGTAGCTGATACAGCACATGGTTTCTATAATGTGTATAACTGGAATCTGAGTCTTAGCGCAAGTACTAAGCTCTATGGTATGTACACTTCAAGTCCGAAGCTGTTTAAGAAGAAACCTTGGCAGATACGTCATGTGATAACTCCTTCGCTTAGTTTCAGTTACGCACCTGACTTCAGTTCGAGTCGTTATGGCTATTATGAGACTTATCAGAAGACCGATGCTGAGGGTAATGTGATGCTTGATGATGCTGGTAATGTGATGGTTGGAAGGTATTCGCCTTTCCAGGGTAATCTTTATGGTGTGCCTGGAACATCAAAAACTGGTAGCATCTCGTTTGATCTTGGTAACAATATCGAGATGAAAATCAAGGACGATGACGATTCAACAGGTTTCAAGAAACTGAGTCTTATCGACGAACTTGGATTCTCTATGAGCTACAACATGGCTGCCAAGGAAAAGCAATGGAGCGACCTCACTATGCGAATACGTTTGAAATGGTGGAAGAACTACACATTCAACATGAATGCTGTCTTTGCTTCTTATGCTTATGAGTTGGATAAGAACGGTAATGTTTATGTTGGTAATCGCACCTATTGGGGAATGGGTAAATGGGGACGTTTCCAGGGTATGAGTCAGAATATCTCTTACACGCTCAATCCCGAGAAGATAAAGAAACTCTTTGGTGGCGGTAGCGACGAATCTGACAAAGACCGAAAGAAGAACAAAAATGATGAAGAAGGTGTAGATACCGATATCGAAAGTAATGTTGACGACACTATGATTGAAGCTCAGCGTGGTGCCAAGAAGGGCGATAAAGGTAAGGCTGAAGTTGATGATGATGGTTACATGACATTCTCTATGCCTTGGTCTCTTACATTCGGATATGGTATCACCATGCGTGAGAATATCGACAGAAGCAAGTTCAACGAACGAACCATGCGTTATCCTTATAAGTTCAGTCAAACTCTTAATGTTAGCGGTAATCTCCGCATTAGCGATGGCTGGAACATAAGTTTCTCATCAGGATATGATTTCGATAATCACAAACTGAGTATGACCACAGCAAGTTTACAGCGTGATCTGCATTGCTTCAACATGAGCTGTCAGGTTGTGCTCGCTCCATATACAAGCTATAACTTTACATTCCGTTGTAATGCTGCTACGCTTACCGATGCTCTTAAATATGACAAGAGAAGTGGTACGAGCAATGCAGTTCAATGGTATTAATCCACAAAACAATTACAATTAATTTTTTTATGAGTCAGGATGAATTGAATTCTTTTCAGGTAGTACATCATCCTTATAGTGCCCTTGAAGCTATAACAGAGGCTAAGCGTTGTTTGCATTGTAAGGTTCCACAGTGTGTTAAGGGGTGTCCTATTGGCAACCATATACCTGATTTTATACACGAGCTTTCAAAAGGAAATATAGGTGATGCCATGAAGGTTATCAACGAAACAAGTAACTTGCCTGCTATATGTGGACGAGTTTGTCCTCACGAGAAACAATGTCAGGGACATTGTGTATTGGGAAAGAAAGACAAACCAATACAGATTGGTCGCCTTGAGGCTTTTATTGCTGATTTCGATTCTGAGATGAAACTCACCCGTGAGATGCTCCCACAGAAAACACGTGGTAAGGTGGCTGTTATCGGTTCTGGTCCTGCAGGTCTTACTGTAGCTGGTGACTTAGCTCGTCAGGGGTTCTCGGTAACAATCTTTGAGGGACAGGCTGAGGCTGGTGGTGTGCTCATGTATGGCATTCCTGAGTATCGCTTGCCAAAAGATGTTGTTCGTTCTGAGATTTCAAAGATAGAGCAACTTGGTGTTAACTTTGTTACTAACTGCATGGTTGGTGAGAATGGAGTTAACGTAGATAAAATTTTTGAAGCTGGTTTTGATGCTATTTTCATGGGTACAGGTACAAGTGTTCCACAGAATATGGATAATGTTCCAGGGGCAAAGATGCGTGGTATTAGCCAGTCAACCTATTTTCTGCATAACGTAACTGCCTATAACGAGGGGGCTGTGGGACGCGACATGGTTCCTTTGCACGAAGGCGATAAGGTTGGTGTTATCGGTGGAGGTAATGTGGCTATGGATGCTGCTCGCACAGCTATCCGTTTGGGGGCTGATGTAACTGTTCTTTATCGTCGCACACAAGAGGACATGCCTGCTATTGAAAGCGAATATAAGGATGCTGTTAAGGAAGGTGTGAAATTTGAGTGGGAGACCAGCGTTACCGAGTTTATTGGTGAGAATGGTCGTTTGAATAGTGTTCGCCTGCAGACTCCAGAGGGGGAGCGAGTAGAGAAATTCAATCGTATCTTCCTTGCTATTGGCTCACGTCCAGCAAATCGTATTGTATCAACAACCGAGGGTATTGAGGTTGACGAAAAGGGATATGTTATCACTACGGAACGTCCTTATGGTATGACTACACGTGCTGGTGTGTTTGCTGGTGGTGATGTTGTGCATCGCCCGCAAACGGTGGTATTGGCTATGAAGGCCGCCAAGGAAGTGGCGCAGGGAATAGCTCAATATGTTGATGCTATCCGTCTACTTCACGATATAGGAATGAAAATAGAAGAGCCAAAATAATCAGCCCGTCCCATCTCTCCTCTTAACTTTTGTGGAGGGATGGGGTGAGGCTTTCCAATTCTTTCAAATCATCTTTTTCTCCTACTACCCAGATAACATCTCCTTCTTCGAATTTATGTGTAGGTGTTATCATGGAAAGGTTTTCCTTTCCTTCCTCCAATCCAACAACCATGCAGTTATACTTATCGCGAATACCGCTTTCGCCAAGTGTTTTGTTGAGGAATTTGCTATCTTTTGAAATACGTATTTGGCGTAGTATCATCTCACGCTTCTCAATATCGGGATCTTCGGCTATAATCTCGTTATGCATTGCGTGTGCAAACAAACGAAGTTGTTCATCGTTGCCAATAACTTCTATGGTGTCGCCAGGGAATATAATTGTGTTTCCGTTAGGGATATTGATGCGTTGGTGACCTCTTAGAATGCTGCTCACATGAACGCCGAAACGCACACGGAACTTCAGTTCGCGAAGGCTCTTTCCTGCCCATTGTGATTCTTCGGGGATGGTTGCAACACTTATGTGTATATCTCTGTCAAGGAGATGTCCTTCAAAGAGTGGACGCTTGCGTCCGCTTACCTGTGCTGCTATCTCACGTGAGTGAAGATTCATGAGGAACATTCTTTCAAGCTTTATGCTTCTGCGCTTCAAACTGCGTGATAGAGCCATCAATATTATTGCAACAAGGGCAATAGTAATCATTAACGCACTCTTGAAACGGGTTAAGTAGTTGCAGATATAGAATACTATTGAGGCTGCAACGAAAGTCTTTACCAATACAAGGAAAATAAGAGGTAAACGATTTAGACGACTCTCTACCCACAGACGTTGGAATTCATCGCTATGAAGGTTCTTCATAACCATGGAACGAAGGAATGGTGAGATAAGTGCAACTGTTGTTAAACCACATACTGCGTTGCCTGGCCAATGACCGAAGGTGTGGCGACATACAGGTAGGGTCATCGAGAACATTATAAGAACAATGGCTGCTGATAGTATGCCATAGATAAGCGTATTTACAACCATTTTGCGAATTAGTGTTCGCCAGTCGTTGCTTTCGGCTGTTGATGTTTGGTGAGCTGTGCCTAAATGGCTTATGCGTCGTGCCCATTTCTTGGGGAGATTTCGTTCAATGAAGTTGTAACTTGGAACAGCAGCTTTTATCATGTAGGGGGTAAGGAAGGTGGTTGTTACCGACACAGCCACAACAACAGGATAAAGGAAGTTGCTTGTTACATTTAGTGATAATCCTAATGATGCTATGATGAAGGCAAACTCACCAATCTGTGCCATAGAAAAACCGCAACGCATGGCTGTTTTTAGCGTTTGACCGCTAAGCATGAATCCTGCTGTTCCAAATATGCTCTGCCCAAGAAGAATGGTCATCACGATAGCTACTATAGGAAGAGCATATTTCACAAGAATACCTGGTTCTACAAGCATACCTACTGATACGAAGAAAATAGCTCCAAAAAGGTTTTTAACAGGTTCAACAAGTTTTATTATCTTGTCGGCTTCAACCGTTTCGGCAAGAATACTTCCCATTACGAATGCACCGAATGCACTACTAAATCCAACCTTTGTTGATATAACTGCCATAAGACAGCACAGTCCCAAGGCAACGATAATCATCGTTTCGTCGTTCATCAGTCTTCGGGTCGTACGAAGAAATAATGGAACGATGAATAAGCCTACTACAAACCATAGTATTAGGAAGAAACCAATTCGCATTATTGAATTGAGCATTTCGCTACCATTAGGATTCCCACCATCGGCAATGGCTCCAAGCATCACCATCATAACGATGGCAAGGATATCCTCAAGGATGAGCACACTCATCACAAGTCCTGCAAAGCGTTGTTGGGTGAGTCCTAAATCGTCAAAAGCCTTGTAGATAATGGTCGTTGATGACATGGCAAGCATACCTCCTAAGAAGATGCAGTCCATCTTGCTCCAGCCAAATGTATGACCAACAAACATTCCAAGACTCGCCATGCAAAATATTATGGTTAACGAGGCTATGATAGGTGCCATGCCCATTTTAAGGATTTTCTTGAACGAGAAGTCGAGTCCAAGAGAAAACAGTAAGAACATCACACCGATATCTGCCCATGTGTGGATATTGGCTTTGTCAACAACCGACATGGTGTAAGGCATGTTGGGGGAAACCAGAAAACCTGCAACGATATATCCCAAAACAAGGGGCTGCTTCAGTTTCTTGAAAAGCAGGATCACTATGCCTGCTACAATAAGTATAAGGGCAAGGTCGGTTATTAGATTCATAGTGTGATAAGGTTGAAATGTTTAAAATGAAAATATGAGTGCATCGTTTTTGATGATGCACTCATATTTAATATCTTAGTCTTCGTAATTACCTGTAATTTCACAGATCTTGGTGATTACCTGTACAGCTTTCTCCATAACCAGTACGCTTACAAATTCAAATGGTCCATGGAAATTAACACCACCTGCGAATATATTAGGGCAGGGGAGTCCACGGAAACTCAGCTGGGCGCCATCAGTACCGCCACGGATAGGTTCTACGCGAGGTGGAACACCAGATTCCTGCATGGCACGAAGAACGATATCTATAACATGCATATTGGGGTCAATCTTTTCCTTCATGTTATAATATTGGTCGTTGAGCTCTATTCTAACTGTGCCCTCGCCATATTTCTCGTTCATCTTTTCAACAATTTCTTCCATGAACTTCTTGCGGTCCTGAAATTTGTCGCGGTCGTGATCACGGATGATATAGCTTAGTTTAGCTTCTTCTGTTCTACTTTCTATACCCAATAGATGATAGAATCCTTCGTAACCCTCGGTTGTTTCAGGAATATCTGTTTCAGGAATATAGCTGTTGAACTCACAAGCCAATCGGTTTGCGTTTATCATCTTTCCCTTAGCATATCCTGTGTGAACGCTCACACCCTTGATATACACCTTTGCACCGGCAGCATTGAAGTTTTCATATTCAAGATCTCCAAGGTCGCCTCCGTCCATGGTGTAAGCCCATTCGCAACCAAACTTCTCAACATCAAAGTGGTGAGCACCCATACCTATCTCCTCGTCAGGATTGAATGCAACACGAATATCGCCATGCTTTATTTCATCGTGATCGCGAAGATAGCACATTGCCTGAACGATTTCAGCAATACCCGCCTTGTCATCGGCACCTAAAAGGGTTGTACCATCGGTAACAATGAGGTCTTCACCTTTATGAGATAATAATTCTGGGAATTTCTTAGTACTTGAGATAATGCCAGGTGAAAGCTCGATATCGTTGCCATCGTAATTCTTTATCACGCGAGCCTTGATATCCTTTCCGCTTGCGTCGGGACTGGTATCATAGTGTGAAATAAAACCAATAGTAGGTGTTTTTTTCTTGGTGTTTGATTTCAAGGTGGCATAGATGTAACCCATCTCGTCCATCTCTACATCACTAAGACCTTCGGCCTTAAGTTCTTCGGTTAAATACTTGGCGAACTCCAGTTGTTTCGCTGTACTCGGGACACTATCAGAGTCCTCGCTCGACTGTGTGTCGAATTTTGTGTAATTAATAAATCTTTCTGTAAGATCCATATTATTATTGATTAGAAAAAAATGTGACCTTGCAGGGATTCAAACCCTGGACCTCAGGAACCGGAATCCTGCGCTCTATTCAGCTAAGCTACAAGGCCTTGAAATATGATAGATGCAAAAGTAAGAAAAGTTTTCTTAATATGCAAATAAATAATAATGTGATTGAATTTTCGCAAGTGAATACACTCATGAAACTTCAGTAAGTTAGATAAATAAAGAAAATAATATCATTTTGCAAAAATAATTAGCAAAACACTTGCGTTTTAATTATATTTTCTTACCTTTGCGGTACATATTAATTAAAACTTAACAGATAATGAGCAAATTGATAAAACCTGCAAACTACAAGGCGCTACTTGATATGCGCCAAACAGAGCAGGGTATTAAGTTGATCAAAGAATTCTTTCAGCAGAATATTGCTACAGAGCTTCGCCTTCGTCGTGTTACAGCCCCTTTGTTTGTATTGAAAGGATTGGGTATCAACGACGATCTTAATGGTGTAGAACGCCCTGTAACATTCCCTATAAAAGACCTTGGAGATGCTAAAGCCGAGGTGGTTCATTCGCTTGCGAAATGGAAACGACTCACTCTGGCTGAGTACGACGTAGAACCTGGCTATGGTATATATACCGATATGAATGCTATCAGAGCTGATGAAGAACTTGATAATCTACATTCACTTTATGTTGACCAATGGGATTGGGAAGCAGTAATAAATCAAAAGGATCGTAATCTAATGTTCCTGGAAAATGTTGTTCGTCGTATCTATGCTGCCATTCGTCGCACAGAGTATCTCACTTGTGAAACCTATCCACAGATAAAGCCTTTCCTACCTGAGGAGATTCACTTCATTCATGCACAGGATTTGCTTGAGATGTATCCTAATCTCACTCCAAAAGAGCGTGAAGACGAAATATGTAAAAAATATGGAGCCGTTTTTGTTGAAGGTATAGGTTCAAAACTGTCTGATGGAAAGAAGCACGACGGACGTGCTCCCGACTATGACGACTGGTCAACTGTTGCAGAAAACGGTAAGCCTGGCTTGAATGGCGACATTCTCATCTGGTATCCTGTTCTTCAGCGTTCTTTTGAGCTTTCTTCAATGGGTATTCGTGTTGACAAGGAAAGCTTGCTCCGTCAGTTGGAGATAGAAGGGAAGACCGATCGTGAAAAACTTTATTTCCATCAGCAACTCCTTAACGATAAACTTCCACTAAGTATTGGTGGCGGTATTGGGCAGAGTCGTTTGTGTATGATTATGCTTCATAAGGCACATATCGGTGAAATTCAGGCTTCTATCTGGCCTGAGGATATGCGCAAAGAGTGTGAAAAACTTGGAATGCCATTAATTTAAAAGAGATTATAAAGCTAATACCACTCGAGAAGACATAAGATGGGGAGTTCGACTTTAAGTCGGGCTCCCCTCTTTGATTCGCCTTAACCATACCTCACCCTTACCATACTAAGGTAATAACTACGTTCTACTTCCTATTGATAACCGTTTGTTGTCCGTTTGTTGTCCGTTCAAATAACGGACAACAAACGGACAACAATCGAACAACAAACGGACAACAAACGGAGTTAGAGTATAGTTAGGGTATAGTTAAAGTATAGTTATGGTATAGGTAAAGCGTAGTTTTACCATATTATTTGTGATAAATCGTTTGTTTTTTTAGTTTGTGGTAGAAAAAATGGTGTTTTGTTGATGAAT
>DGRY01000182.1:0-14479 GCA_002391185.1 Prevotella sp. UBA4376 | reverse complement strand
AAAATAGTGATATTAAAAGAGAATGTGAAAAAAAGGAGAATGTTATCACAACATTCTCCTTTTGAATTCCTAATAAGAACGAAACACTTTTCGTAGATTAACCAAATTATCAATTTATCAAAAACATTATTTTAATAATCTTCATTTATTTTATTTGACATTTCTTCCATCCAGTCATTTATAGCATGCTGCTCGGTATTGTTTTTGCGTTCTTTGTATATTATTCCTTTTGTGCGCCATGTGTGATTGTTTTCACGATATTCATACCAAATAATGTAAGCTTTCTGTTCTGGATAGTATTTTCCACCCCCTCTTATCAATTCGAATTTATCCCATGTAGCGAGACTTAGTGTGTTGTCGGGATTTACAGTTATCTTGAAGGTGTGGGTGGGGCGATAATCATTATTTGCTCCTTCTTGCCATTCATTGTTGTAATGGAACATTCTAACAGTTTGTCCATCGTCTGTAGCTGTTAGGCGTCGCGGCATTACATATACAATAGAATCATTAGGATTATCGACATTCTTGATAACTCCATTCATATAATACTGGCCAGAGTATTTGTTTGAAAGATGCAAATTCACTAATGCCACCGTATCGTTTTTGGTTGCTTCATATGCAGATGTGCTGTTTATTTTAAAAGCAAGCATGTAAAGGGAATCGCATTGTAATTTGGCTGGTTTTATATAAATAGGGAATGTGTTATAAATTTGTCCAGCCTTTACAGTCACTTCGTTGGATGGAATAGTATACAATTCTTTTTCAAGGTGTCGATACTGACGGGCTTGTGCTGAAACCTCTCGTTGGTTATAGTTATCTATAGCCTCTGGGCATTCTGCAAGTGAAATTGTAACATCTCTGTCAAGCATGCGGTTGCCGCTAACAGTGAGTGAAAGATTAACTGTATCAACTTCATTACCAATATTGAGATCAGCATTAATTATTCTGGAATGTGCTCCTACGATATATACGGTTTGTGGATATAAATCTGTATCCATTGGAGCCTCATTGGTACAACTGCTTATGATAAGTCCCAATAAAGCTGCAAATGAGAAAGATAATAATTTTTTCATAATTATAAATATTAATCGTTCCAACCTGGATTCTGACATAATCTGCTATTACGTTGTAGAATAACTTTAGGAATTGGATAGAAATACATTTTGTTTTTAAATACACGCTTCATTGTTTTCTCGGTGTTCCATACACGTATGGTGTAAAAACGTTCGCGTTCTGCTGTCTTGGCGCTTACATCCAAACCTGTTACTGGCTTGTTCATAGCTTCAGGGGCATCTTTCCAGCGTCGCAGATCGTAATAGCGATGATCTTCAAAGGCAAACTCAACTTTCCATTCTTGCTTGATAAGCTGTTTCATCTTGTTGTAGTCTGAAGCGTCAGCAGTAGTTATGCCAGGTAAACCTGCGCGATAGCGAATCTGGTTGAAATAATATACCATTTGTTCTACATCACGACTCACAGTGATATTGTTTTCGTTATCTGTATATGGCTCTTGCATTTCATTCATTGCCTCTACGTACCCCAAGAGTATTTCTGCATATCGCATAATTGGATAGGTTTTGGGCTTTCTTGAGCCTTGCCAGTTCATGATATCCTCTTGGTTTACATATTTTCTACAAGTATATCCTAGGCGATTGTAGTCAACCTTTACTGTACCGGTTGGCTGACTGTTGCCATCCTTGTAGTAAGTGGCAACAAAGTTTTTCTTAGCCTCAGTACCAGTATATGATGTTGAAGGCCATACGCAATAATTAAAACCAATACTTGCATAATAACGTGGTTCACGATTGTCATCACGGTGTGCACGTTCTGGAGCGAGTACATAATTTTCAGAGAATGTTTTTCCCTCGCCAACTGCTCTCCATGATTTTTCTTCATCTGTAGCCTCACTATATTGTCGTCCATCAGCCATGCGATACGACTCAACCATATCTACTGTTACCGAATAACCATTAATACCACCAAGTGGATTAGGGTAGAAGGTCCAGTCATCGGCATCGCTACGTGGGCAGAAATAAATAAGTTCTTTGTTGTGCTCAGGTTCAATGCTTCCATCAAAGATTGATTTATAGCTGCGATAAGGGTCTATGTCGCCAGCACCAAGTGGGAAGGGCTCGTTTGAGACTGTTGCGGGTAAAGGTAATGTACCTGCAACACGGTTTGTAGTTTGTATTTTCTCAACAGTATTGAGTTGATACTTTCCCATGTCTATAATGCGTTTGTATATGGCGGCTACTTTTCCCCAACGAGATTTGTCTTCTGTTTGGTTTATGAAATTGGTACCATCTAATCGTTTCCAATCTGCATAATATGTATTGCCATTAAACAGAGGGGAAGCCCAGTATAGACGCAAACGAGCTTGGAAAGCTAAAGCAGCACCCTTTGTAGGAAGGTACATGAATGCTTTTTCGCGTTGAGCAGGAAGTAGCTCTGCTGCCTTTTCAAAATTACTGCATACATACTCTACACAATCATCGTAACTTGAACGTTCATAAGAAGCGTCATTTGCTTGAGTGTCGCTTGCGAATGCTTCATCAGGTAAAATAGGCACAGGACCATAAAGACGCATCAAATTGTAATAGAAATATGCACGTAGGAAGTAGGCACGTCCCATATAGTCGCGCTGTTCTAAGTCGGAAAGTTCTCTGCACTCTGGAATGCGCTGAATAAGGATATTTGCCTTACGTATGCCTTTGAAAAGATTTTCCCAGTTGTCATAGCCCTTAACATCGTTTACCGAAACTTCATCCACCATGAGATACGAACCGCGATGATTCCAGTCGGCCCATGGCACAATTGCTTCATCGGCAGCTAAGCCGCTTGGAGAATAAGACCCACTTGAAAATATCTTCGACTCATCGGGTAGAAAAGAAGCTGCGCCATTGATGTATTGAAGTACACGCTTTTTCGAAACAAACACGGAGTCAATGGTTACCTGGTCGTTAATATATTCGTCGATATTTAGAAACGATTCGCATGATGCGAATGAAAACAAAGCAGCAGTGGCAACTATTGGCAATGCTATTTTGCTTATTTTTAATATAGGTAATTTCATAATAATTTCTAAAGATTAGAATGATACGTTGAACTGGAGAGTAAATACGCGCTGTAATGGATAAGCAGCACCATTGCCACTTGCCTGTGATGGATCAAAAATGCCATCTCCGTGATCCCAAAGAGCAAGGTTCTCACCTATGAGACTTACAGAAGCATTCGACATTTTGAGTTTCTTTACCAGTTCCTTGTCGAAAGTGTAGCATAGTTGTACATTCTTCAAGCGCAGGTAGGCACCATTGCGGAGCCAGAATGTTGAGTAAACCATGGAGTTAGCGTTTTGACCATATGACAGGCGTGGGAATGTGGCATTTGGATTTTCAGTAGCTGGGTCGCCTGAGAAAGCTGCTGATGTCCAGCGATTGCGCTGATCGGCAACAATCTTGAGAATATTACCTGTTTCGCGTTGTTCAAATGGTACATAGCCTGAACCTCCTGCATAATACTGCACATGTGATACACCTCCGAAGAGTACACTAAGTGTCCAATTCTTCCAATAAACTTCGGTAGCAAAACCATACTGAATTTCTGGTACATTACTATATTTGAGTGGTATCTGGTCGTCATTGTTAATTACACCGTCACCATTTACGTCTTTATATTTTATATCTCCTGGAAGCACATCGCTGGCAAAGGTTTGACGAGGAGAGTTGCGTATTTCTTCTTCATCCTTGAAGAGACCAAGTGCTACTAAACCGCGTTGTATGCCCCATGTGTATCCAGATGTATATTGATATGGATAGCTCTTTATTGATTCCTCAAATTCAAGCACCTTGTTTTTTGACTGGGTGAAGTTGGCACGAAGAGTTAGGCCTGCGTCTTTTCCTAATGGTTGGAAATAGGTGATATGACCATCAATACCCCAACTCTTCATCTTTCCCACATTGGCATAAGGCATTGAAGCAAGACCCATTTCGGCAGGAATACTTGCACGCTGTTGGTAGATTCCTGAACGCACATCCTTGTAGAAATCTACAGAAAGGTCAATGCGTTCATTAAAGAGTTTCATATCAATACCTAAGTTGTCTTTAACGGCTTTTTCCCAACGTAGGTTGTTACTACCCACTTGAACCTCGGTGATACCATCGCCCGAATTCCAAGGTCCAGAGTTTCCGCTACCCATGAGTGATAGATAAGGGAAGCGAGCTCCTGAAATCTGATCGTTTCCTACCTCACCATGTGATACACGGAATTTCAGATAGGTAAGCCATGGAGCTATTCTGCGCACAATCTTGTATTGAGTAGGAATCCATCCTGCCGAGATAGCAGGGAATGTACCGAATTTGTGTCCCTTTTCGAAAGCTTCAGAGCCTGTGTAGCCTAAGTTTCCTTCAATGAAATATGTGTCTTTGTATGAATAGGTTAAACGGCTTGATAAACCGATGTAACGTTTAGGAATGGCATTGAGAAGGGTTGTGTTGCCTGATGATTTATAGTCAGACATGTAGTAATGTACCAATCCGCCTACACGATGATCTGTACCAAAGAGACGGTCGTAATTAAGATGTGCCTCAAAATAGTACTTGCGATCAACAAATTTGCTATTATCATATTGCTGACTTTGGTAGTCGCGCACTTTTATTAGATCGAGTGAGCCATCACGCTTGCGTTTGGTGGTGTAGAAAAGTGAAGGCCACTTTGTCCGGTTTTCAGAGAGCGAAGAGTTTGTATCGAAGTTGAAGAGCAATGTTGCCGACAAGCCTTTTGTGATAACACCTAAATCTTGATTGTAAGCCAAGTTCATCTTGGTGTTATTACCATAATACTGGCGGTAGCCTGTTTTGTTGAGCAATACATATGGGCTAATCTTGTTGTTTTCTGCACCATAAGCTGGATATTCGCCTGAAGAATAAATCAAAGGAACTGTTACTGGAGTGAGTGTAGAACAAGCTTGCCATAAAGCGTCAGAGCTATCACCATAACCAGGGTAGTTGCGGTCTTGGATAGATGTTTCAATACCCAATGTTAGTGTTGAAGTGCGGGTGAGGTTTACATCAATATTAGCACGGAAGTTATATTGGCGGAATTTCACGTTTGAACTCTTGTCATTGGTTTTTGAATCCTGCTTAAAGATACCATCCTTATTGAGCATACCCAAGCTCAAGTAATAACGAGCAACCTGTCCACCTCCTGAAGCGCTGAAGTGAGCTTGCTGATACCAAGTGTGATTGCGCAGAATGACGTCGTGCCAATCAACATTTGGGTGCAGGTCTGGATCCATACCATTTTTGAACAACATCATGTCAACATCGTTGAATATAGGATCGAGACCACGTGAAACAGCAGCTTCATTGGCCAGCGATGCGTATTCATATGCATTAACATATTCGGGCATACGTGGTGAATAAGAGTAGTTAACATTAACTTTGGCGTCAATGCGTAGTTTGCCAGCCTTACCACGGCGAGTAGTAACAAGAACAACGCCATTGGCTCCACGTGTACCATAAACAGCAGTTGCTGATGCATCTTTCAAAATAGAGAAACTTTCTATGTCTTCTGGGTCTAGGCGGTTTAGATCTCCTTCTATACCATCAATAAGCACAAGTGCACTTGAGTTGGCACCAAAGGTGCTGATACCACGAATCCAGAACTGAGAATAGTCGTTGCCAGGTTCACCGCTACGTGTTACAGATATGATACCTGGAACGCGTGAGCCCAGCATATTTGAAACAGAGGTAGCTGGTACATGGAGGTCTTTTTTGTCAACATTGGTGATTGCACCTGTTACTGATATCTTGCGTTGTGTACCTTGACCAACAACAACAACTTCATCCATATTGCCTACTGTCTCGTGAAGCACTATTCGCATTCTTTCGTCGCTCTTGGTAATCTTCTGCTCATATTTCTCATAGCCTACATAGGTGATAACCATAGTGTGCCCAGGTTGTATATCAGTGAGCTTAAATCTACCATCCAAATCGGTTACAACACCTTTACCTGGTACTTCTTTTATACTTATTGTTGCTCCAATAATTTCCTCACCTTGTTCAGTCATTACCAAACCACCAATATTTAAGTTGGTTTGTGCCTGTGCATTAAGGAATGGGCAAAAATATGCCACTATAATAGCAAATAATATTCGTTTCATCTGTTATTTTCTGCTTGATATTATTCAATACTAAGTTTTCTAATTGTACGATCCCATCCACCTGCAATATAGAAGTTGTCTTCACTGTCAACTGCTATGTCTTGGGGGGAATTGAAACGTGCATCAAGTGGTTCTGTATCCGAGTTTACCTGTCCGCCTTGTCCTGGAGCACCTGCCACTACATCTACTTGGTCGCCAGAGATTCTGCTTATGAAATTTCCAGCACGGTTAATAACATAAATTTCGCCATCAGATGTAACTGTCAGACCGTAGGGTTCTATAAACTGTGCATCCTTAAGACGGTGTCCCGAGTTGGAACCATTACCATTGAAACCTGCATATTTTTCAATACGCCAAATATGCTCATTATCTTCATATATTTTATAAATGCCAGCCATTTGGTAGAATGAGGCAAAGAAGCAATGATGATATTTAGAATAGATCATTTGGCAGCGATCGCGGAAGTCGAAGGGCTTGTCGCCAACAAGCTCAATCATGCGATAGGTCACATTTTCAAGGTCAACCTCGCAGAAGTTGCAGTTGGTGTCGAGATAATACAGATGGTTGTCGTCGTTTTCACGGAACGCTCCTGACCATATCTGTCCATTCATGTCGTTCTTCGATATGTTTATACCTGTGTTTTTTTCGGCATAGTTCTCTGTTCGCGAATAAGAGTAGACAACACGATCGTCAGGCCAATGTTGCACAAGGTAGAATTTCTCACGTGTGTTGTCAACGGCAGGAGTACCGAAGCTGTGTGATGTTGAAAGGGTAACTACTTGGTTGTCTTCGGGCGAAACAAGACTAACACGACTGTTCCACCATGATTCAACAGCAATAATGTTGTCTGAATTGTTACCCTTTACAGTAGCAATATTAGACACTTCTTTGAATCTGGCGCTGTTTAGGTCACCGTCTTGGTTTTTCTCATCACCAAAAACACCTGCAAGAGTTTTTACCGATTTTGTTTGTTCATACTTGAACAATACTCCATCGCCAACCACACTATCAGTGCCACATACCACCGATACTTGTTGCTTGCCTGCATTTAGTTTAGGTACAAGGCCAAGAATGCTGCTTCCGTTGCTGCGTACGAGTACAGCTTTCTTTTTGCCAAAATAAACTTTCATTTGCGACAGACTGTCGCCAAAATTACCGGTAACAATAAATGGAGTGTTGATGCCGCCATATAAGGGTGCGATGGAAGTAAGCGAATGTGGCTTACTGGCATCATACTCATTTTTAACCGTTGGAAATAACGGTATGTCTTCTTTGCTTTCGCATGAGGCGAATAAAACTAAAGACAAAGAAAAAAATACAATGATTTTCTTCATGGTTAAGTTTATTTGATGAATTATTAGGTGAATAAGATTTTATATTGAGTGCAAAAATACACTTTATGTATTATTCTCGATATGATAATATCGGAGAATAATATAATAATATCGGAAAAAGGCCATATTGATGAGAAAATTGCTAATAAAAATGAGACAAATGCGATATTTAATAGGATTTTTTGTTTACCTTTGGACACTAATAAATAATTAACTCATAATTTTATACCATTATATATAATATAACTGAAATGAATAACATTGTAAACCACTTGAATGTATTAACACTAAATGTTGGATATGCACACCATGAAGCCGACTGGAACTGGCAAACTGTTCAAAGTCCGTTTGCTCGTTTATATCTTGTTACAGAAGGGGAAGCATATGTGAAGATGAATAACATGAATATACATCTTACTCCTGGACACTTATATCTTATTCCAGCATATACAACACACGATTGCTTATGTACAGGACATTTTTGTCACTATTATGTACACATATATGAAGATGTTGATGCACAGCAAAGTACCATGGAAAAATATGACTTTCCTGTAGAAGTAAATGCTGATAAGTATTCCGAAACAATGATGAAACGTCTGTGCTATCTATATCCATTTTTAAAGTTACCTGGGTCAAATCCTGATAGTTATAACAATTATCAAACACTTATGAGCAACATACAGAAAAACAGTCAATGTAGTATAAGCAACAATATGGAAGCTCAAGGATTATTATTTATTTTTATGGCTAAATTTTTCTGTGCATCACATTTAAAAAACAATATTGATGATGATCGTATTGCTCTTACTTTACAATATATACGACAAAATATTAGTAAGAATATTGATATTAAACAACTTGCCGATATGGCATGTATGAGCAAAGACTACTATATACGTCTTTTTAAGCAGCAGTTGGGGACAACTCCAAATTTATTTGTTACAACTAAGAAAATGGAGAAAGCGCAGCTTCTTCTTATAACTACCAATAACCCTGTTAATGTTATTGCAAGTAGCTTAGGCTATGACGATTGTTCTTATTTCATACGGACATTCAAGAAAACTACGGGAAAAACGCCTTTGCAGTACAGAGCGAAATAATGTGAGGGTGGATATTTTGTCGGAATGCTTTTTTCTGTTCTTCTTTAGAAATTATAAAAAATGAGGGTGTGTCTATTGACATACCCTCATGTAATGTGAATTATTCTTTATATTAATTTTTATGCGAGGTCAAGTTGTAGAATCTGACGTAATTGTTCTATGGCAGGGTTATTCTTGCGCATATCTTCGAATAAGTCTTTCTTTGATTTTATAGGTGCAATTTCTTCGGTTTGGGCAAGATTAATCTCAATCTTTATTTGGTTGTTATGCAGTTCCTTTATAAGGGTGGCCGAGATTCTTGGCTTGATTTTCTCTATTTGATTCTGAAGAACCTGATTGTCAACAAGAAGTTCGATGTTAGGGAAGTCGGTAATCTGTGGAATCATATTCTTCATACGGCTTGCCATACCTGACATTTCTTGTGGCATGCGGTTGCACATCGACATCCAATGGAGTTCGAGTTCTTCTTGTGTGAATGTTTGATTATTGTCAACAGATTTTTTGGCTATGTCGCTAACAGCGTTTTGTTGAGGCTGTTCTTTTTGGTTACGAAGATTGTTGAATGTGAATCCGATATTTCCTAATTTGAGCTTAGGCTTAGGGGTACTTGCTGCTGGTTGCTCGGCAACAGAAGCTTGGGTCTCAACAACGGGAGTACTTGCCGTAGTAGCTGTTGCTGCTGCGGCTTGTTTCTCAACCACTGTCACCTGCTTAACAGTTTTAGGTTGAGTTGTTGTGAGAAGTTTGAACAGGGATTTTAATCTTTTAGGGCTACGCCCCGCACCTGCCGATTCGTCTTCGGGCTGTGTTATCTGTGCAACTTGAATGAGAGTTATCTCAACGAGCAATCGCTTGTTGCTGCTCTGCTTGTAGTTGATATCACATTGGTTGAGAATCTTGAGTGCGTGATAAACAAAGTTGGTTGGACATTTTTTTGCAAGCTCCTGATAGTGTTTGCGCTGTTGATCGCTAACCTCTAATAGCGGTAGGGTCTGCGGGTCTTTTGCCATGAGCACATTGCGCATGTGACTTGCCAAACCGTTGATGAGATTGCCTCCATCAAACCCTTTTTCTATAATAGAGTTTACCAACACCATGATGTCGCTAACCTTGTTTTCTAGTGATAGCTCTACTATCTTAAAATAGTTCTCGGTATCAAGAACGTTAAGATCTTCGATAACCTTTTGGTATGTGATGTCGCCTTGACAGAAACTTGCTGCTTGATCGAAGATTGAAAGGGCATCACGCATACCGCCATCGGCTTTCTCTGCAATCACTTCGAGAGCCTGCTCCTCATAGGTGATGCCTTCTTTCTCGGCAACCATCTTGAGGTGGTTAACGGTGTTGTTTACTGTCATTCGCTCAAAGTCGTAGATTTGGCAACGACTGAGAATGGTAGGAAGAATCTTATTCTTCTCAGTAGTAGCCAAAACGAAAATAACATGCGAAGGTGGTTCCTCAAGGGTTTTGAGGAATGCGTTGAAAGCTGCTGTTGACAGCATGTGAACCTCGTCGATGATAAATACCTTGTAGCGTCCCACCTGTGGAGGAATGCGTGTTTGCTCCATCAGTGCCTTGATGTTTTCAACAGAGTTGTTACTTGCAGCATCGAGTTCAAAGATGTTGTAGCTTCTGCCTTCGTTGAAAGCCTTACAGCTTTCACAGTCGTTGCATGATTCTCCATCTTCACGTGGATGCTCGCAGTTTATTGCTTTGGCGAAAATGCGGGCACAGGTGGTTTTTCCAACTCCTCGTGGTCCGCAGAACAAGTAAGCATGTGCAAGTTTTCCGCTTTTCACCGCATTCTTTAGTGTGGTGGTAAGTGCACTTTGTCCAATGACCGAATCAAAGTTCATTGGGCGATACTTACGTGCTGATACGATATATTCTTCCATAGTTTTCTTACTTTGTCTTGCAAAGATAATATTTTTTTTGTTATCTTTGCACACAAATAAAATAAGAATGACACAGCGATTGAACATTTTCTTAGGCCTACTGTCACATTATAAATATTTTATAGTGTTCGTTATAGGTGTGCTGCTTGTTGGTTTCGTTGGCGATGCAAGCTATATGAAACGTGTAAAGCTTGGCATGCAGATAGATGAGATTAAGTCTGAGATTGATCGTTACAATACGCAATACGAATCAGATTCTCGTCAGTTGCAGGAATTGAAGAAGAATCCTCGTTACATTGAAAAAATAGCTCGTGAGCGTTATTTCATGAAATCAGACGAAGAGGATATCTATGTTCTTAGTGATGATGAGACTAATAGCGAAGATAAGAAAGATGAAACAACTGAATAGAATCCAGAGTGTTTTATTTATGATAGGTGGCGTGCTGATGGTTGTTGGTGCGTGCTGTTTTGCAATAATGTGGCAACAGGATGTGGTGAGCTGGGTGTATCTGGCTGGCGCTTTGTTGTTTGCTTCAATACAAATAATGCAGAGCTACGAGGGAAATAGTTTAACTGTGAAACGTTTGAAAAAGATTATGACCTTAGCCGATGTACTATTTGTTGTAGCAGGACTACTGATGGTGGATATGGTTTATGGCCTGTTCCGTCCTATGTTTGATAATCAGGAAAGTTACATTAGTTATCTATATAATAAATGGGTTGTTGTGTTGCTTATAGCAGCTATGTTAGAAATGTACACTATGCATCGTATAGACTATGTGCTTTCTAAAGAAAAAAAACACCAATAAACATAATCTTAAAACAATAATAATAAATGGTGAAGTAAACAGATATATTTTTATGCGAAAAAAAACTAAAAGATGTATGTAATAAATTAAATTGCATAAATTTTTTTTTTCACATCAATATAACATATTATCTTTGCTTACCTAACAAGAAAAACAGTTTATGAACAAAGTCTTATACGCACTTTTCTCTCTTCTGGCGCTTACATCGTGCGCTAATTCATACAATATCCAGGGTTCGTCAAATGTGTCAACATTGGATGGAAGAAAATTATATCTGAAGATATTGAAGGATAATGATTTCAAGAGTATAGATTCATGTGATGTGGTTCATGGTCAGTTCCGTTTTGCTGGTACCTTGGATTCTATCCGCATGGCTAATATCTTTATGGATGACGAAAGTGTGTTACCCTTAGTGCTTGAGGATGGTGATATTACTATCAAGATAGATAATACTCAACAGACAGTTAGTGGAACTCCTTTGAATGATAAACTGTTCAAGTTCTTTAATAAATACAACCAACTGAAAAACCAAGAGGCAGAACTCGTGCACAAGCACGATCAGGCTATTATGAATGGTAGCAACATGAGTGTTGTTAACCAGCGTCTAAATAGCGAAGCTGAAAGACTTACTCAAAAGGAGGATGAATTGGTTACTCAGTTTGTATGTGATAATTTTGATAACGTTCTTGGTCCTGGTGTGTTCTTTATGGTAACAATAGGAATGCAATATCCAGAGCTTACTCCATGGATAGAGGATATTATGAGCAAGGCTACTGATGCTTTCAAGAACGATCCTTATGTGAAGGACTTCTATCAGAAGGCTCAGGAAAACGAGCAGATTATGAATGGTATGAAGGAACTTCCTGTTGATCAAGGAGGTGTGGCTGCACCTGTTGCTCCTGCTAATCCAAATGCCACACCTGCGCCAACTCCAAACGATTTGGCTAAACCGGCAAAATAAAAGTTTTATTGACATCGTGGAAAAGACTTTAATAAAAAACGGAATAATAGTTAATGAAGGT
The DNA here is from genome assembly GCA_002391185.1 of Prevotella sp. UBA4376. Taxonomy (GTDB): domain Bacteria; phylum Bacteroidota; class Bacteroidia; order Bacteroidales; family Bacteroidaceae; genus Prevotella. Next base: position 2,156 of record DGRY01000182.1, on the reverse strand, counting down.
CGCTCTTTTAAGGGCGACCTTGTTCTTATTGACGACATTATAGAGGCTGTATATGAGCAGTCGGCTCCAGTTGGTGATTACAATAGAGTAGTGGATGCTGAAGGCTGTTATGTTATGCCGGGTGTGATAGACGAACATGTGCACTTTCGTGAGCCAGGATTAGAGCGAAAGGCTGATATCGAAAGTGAGAGTAGGGCAGCCGCATACGGTGGTGTAACATCTTATTTCGATATGCCAAATACCAATCCTCAGACAACAACAGTTGAGGCTCTTGATGATAAATATCGTAGGGCAGCTAAAGAGAGCCATATTAACTATAGTTTCTTTTATGGAGCTACAAATGATAATGTGGATGATTTCGCCAAACTTGATGTTCACCACATTCCTGGTATAAAGCTCTTTATGGGTGCTTCAACTGGAAACATGCTTGTTGATCGCCAAGAATCGCTGGAGATGATATTCCGGAGGTGTGCCGATATGAACCTTCCTTTGATGACTCATTGTGAGGATACTAATCTTATTAATGAGAACATGGCAAAGATAAAAGCAGAGTATGGTGACGATCCTGATGTGAAGTTTCATCCCGTTATACGTGATGAGAAGGTGTGCTGGAATAGTAGTTCCTTAGCTGTAGAGTTGGCAAAAAAATATGGAACCCGTCTGCATTTGGCTCATGTAACCACAGCAAAGGAACTGTCTTTGTTTGTTCCATCTGTGAACGATTTACAGAAGATAACCGCTGAGGCTGTTATTGCTCATCTTGTTTTCTCGGATGCCGACTACAAAGATAAGGGCACTCTTATAAAGTGTAATCCTGCAGTAAAAACAGCAGATGACAGAGAGGCATTACGAAAGGCATTGATGAATGGAGGGATAAGTTGTGTGGGAACCGATCATGCTCCTCATGAGAGTAAGGATAAACAAGGAGGATGCTGCAAGGCGGCCAGCGGTATGCCTATGATACAGTTCTCGCTTGTTACCATGCTTGAACTTGTTGACGAAGGTGTTCTTACTATTGAGCGTGTTGTGGAATTGATGGCGCACAATCCTGCCCGTTTATTCAGCGTGTCGCAACGTGGTTTTCTACGCAAAGGATATAAAGCCGATATTGTTATCGTGAAGGCTGGCGAAGAATGGACTGTTACAAAGGATATTATTCAAAGCAAATGCAAGTGGAGTCCGATGGAAGGTCATAAATATAGATGGCAAGTTGTTGATACCTTTGTAAACGGACAACTTGTATATGATAACGGGACTTTTAATGCTGACTATAGAGGTGAGCAGATAAGTTTTAGAGATTAAATAAGAGAATACCGACGTAATGAGAAAGCTGTTGACATACGATATTTCGGAGATTACGCCATATATCAACTGGATATATTTTTTTCATGCGTGGGGGATGAATGGCAAACCAGCAGTAGCTAAGGAAAAGTTGAAGGCTGATGCCGAAAGAGTTCTTGCTTCGTGGGAGGGGGAATATTACACTTCGGCGCTTTTTGCTATTCTGCCTGCAAATAGTGATGGCGATGATATTATCGTTGATGGTGTTTGTGTTCCGATGCTTCGTCAGCAGAAATCTTATGATGACGGAAAGCCTAATTATTCTCTTGCCGACTTTGTTCGGCCTTTGTCGCAAGGAATACCAGACAGTTTAGGTGTTTTTTGCACAACAGTAAATCTTGAGATAAAGAGTAAAGGTGCCGATGCTTATGATAAGATGATGTGTCAGGTGCTTTGTGACCGTTTGGCTGAGGGAACAGCCGAGAAAATGCATGAGGAAGTAAGAAGGCATTATTGGGGATATGCTCCTGATGAACGGCTCACTATGGAGCAAACGCATAATGAGGAGTACCAAGGGATACGTCCTGCTGTGGGGTATCCATCGCTTCCTGATACAAGTGTGAACTTCATTATCGATCGTATTTTAAATATGAAGGAAATAGGTATTCGGCTGACTGAGTCTGGAATGATGACTCCTCATGCGAGTGTGAGCGGATTCATGTTCTCGCATCCAAAGAGTCATTATTTTGATATAGGTAAAATAGGTGAGGATCAGTTGCGGGATTATGCTCGTCGCCGTGGCTTACCTGTAGAGCTTGTAAGGAAATTCCTTATGAGAAGTCTTATTAAACAATGAGGATGAGTATTAGAGCCTC
>DGRY01000040.1:3646-4151 GCA_002391185.1 Prevotella sp. UBA4376 | reverse complement strand
TAAAGAAGTTCACGCTGGCATTATCCTGTCTGTTATTCTTCTTCATAGGAGCACCACTTGGAGCAATCATCCGAAAAGGAGGATTGGGAATACCAGTAATCATATCAGTACTTGTATTCATTATATACTATATTCTTGAGAACACAGGAACAAAGATGGCTCGCGACGGCAACTGGAACCTATGGTTTGGAACCTTGCTCTCAACAGCCGTACTCACACCAGCAGCAGTATTCTTCACATACAAGGCAAACAACGACTCTGTAGTATTCAACATTGATGCTTACACAGAACTGTTGCGCAAAATGCTTGGACTGCGCATTAAGCGCCATATCCTTGGCAAGGAGGTTATCATCGACGAACCTCATTACGAAGACGACATGACTATTTTGCGTCAAATAAGTAAAGATGTGACTGCCTACTCACAAAAACATAGGCTAATAAGAATGCCTAACCCAATAAAGGTGTTCTTCAAATATAAACCCGACCACGCGATTGAACAGATTGG
>DGRY01000040.1:335-3573 GCA_002391185.1 Prevotella sp. UBA4376 | reverse complement strand
CGACCTTAGCAACACACGCAACAGCTATATCATAGCACAGCTGAACCAATATCCAGTGATATCAACCAAGGCACATACACGCCCATTTGAACGAAAATGGATGAACATCATAGCTGGAATTGTGCTGCCTGTGGGAGCATTCCTATATCTGCGTATGTGGCGATTCCGTCTGAGATTATTGCGCGACCTGCGAATAATAAGAATCACCAACCAAAACATCGTGGCACAAATTCGTCAAAACCAAATTAATATAACTACACATATTTAATATATATGGCAGAGTTTAAATTAAGTAGCATCGAAGATGCTGTAAAAGACTTCAAGGAAGGTAAGTTCGTTATCGTTGTTGACGATGAAGATCGTGAAAACGAAGGTGACCTGATCATTGCAGCAGAAAAGATAACTCCAGAAAAGGTGAACTTTATGCTCAAGAATGCACGTGGCGTGCTTTGCGCACCACTCACTCTTTCACGAGCAGAAGAACTCGACCTGCCACACCAGGTTGCAGACAACACATCTATGCTGGGCACACCATTCACTATAACCGTTGACAAACTGGAAGGCTGCACCACAGGTGTTTCTGCCCACGACAGAGCAGAAACCATTAAAGCGCTGGCTGACCCAAAATCAACACCACAGACCTTTGGTCGCCCAGGACACATAAACCCACTCTACGCTCAGGACAACGGAGTACTGCGTCGCAGCGGTCACACCGAGGCAGCCATAGACCTTTGCAAACTGGCTGGTTTACAGCCTGTTGGAGCCCTCATCGAGATTATGAACGACGATGGCACCATGGCACGCCTACCACAACTCAAAGAAAAAGCACAGCAATGGGGAATGAAAATCATTTCCATAAAAGATATCATCGCTTATCGACTAAAGAAAGAATCGCTCATCGAAGTAGGCGAACAGGCAGACCTGCCAACAGCATACGGGCACTTCAAGCTGATTCCTTTCCGCCAGTCGAGCAACGGTCTTGAGCACATGGCACTCATAAAGGGCGAGTGGAACGAGAACGAACCTATCCTTGTGCGTGTACACTCTTCATGCGCCACTGGCGATATCCTTGGCAGCAAGCGTTGTGATTGCGGCGAACAACTACACAAAGCCATGCAGATGATTGAAGAACAAGGCAAAGGCGTGATAATCTATATGCAGCAAGAAGGTCGCGGCATTGGATTGATGAACAAGATTGCAGCCTACAAACTTCAGGAACAAGGCATGGACACCGTTGACGCCAACATACACCTCGGCTTTAAGCCCGATGAGCGCGACTATGGTTGCGGAGCACAAATGCTTCGCCACTTAGGTGTGCACAAGATGCGACTGATGACCAACAACCCAACAAAGCGAGTTGGTCTTGAAGCCTACGGACTTGAGATTGTAGAAAACGTGCCCATCGAAGTAAGTCCTAACAAATACGACTACCGTTACCTGAAAACAAAACAAGATCGTATGGGACACGATTTGCATATTGAGTAACCATTTGCTTACTTTTTCACACATTTCAAGCATATTAAACAAAATATTGCTACTTTTCTTTTACTATAAGAAATAAAATGTTTAAATTTGCAAGACATAGGAATATTATAACTCATCAGTAAATAGAATATGGCACAATTATCAGCACGATTAAATCGCCTGGCGCCTTCAGCAACGCTGGCGATGTCGCAAAAGAGTAATGAAATGAAAGCGCAGGGTATTGACGTTATCAATATGAGTGTGGGCGAACCAGACTTTATGACCCCTGAGCACATAAAAGAAGCAGGAAAGAAAGCCATCACAGACAACTACTCAAAGTATTCACCTGTCCCAGGCTATCCAGCTTTGAGAAATGCCATTTCTGCAAAACTGAAAAAAGAAAATAATCTCGATTACAAAGCAAGCGAAATCATTGTAGGTACAGGTGGCAAGCAGGGAGTTTGCAACACTATCATGGCACTTGTTGACGAAGGCGATGAAGTTATCATCCCTGCACCATACTGGGTGAGCTACCCACAGATGGTGAAACTCGCTGGCGGTACACCAGTAATAGTACGCGGTGGTTTTGAGCAAGATTTCAAAATCACGCCAGAACAGCTCGAAGCAGCCATCACACCTAAGACACGCATGCTCGTGCTTTGTTCACCAAGCAACCCTACAGGCAGCGTTTACACACAAGACGAGCTCAACGCACTTGCAGAAATAGTTTTAAAGCACGAAGACCTGTATGTTCTTGCAGACGAAATCTACGAGCACATCAACTACATTGGTTCACACGCAAGCATCGCCAGCTATCCTGGCATGAAAGAGCGCACCTGCCTGTGCAACGGTGTGAGCAAGGCCTATGCCATGACAGGATGGCGCCTTGGATGGGTAGCAGCTCCAGAATGGATTATCAAGGGAATCAACAAGTTGCAGGGACAATACACCAGCGGAACATGCGACGTAAGCCAGATGGCAGCACTCGCAGCATACGAAGGTCCACAGCAATGCGTTGAAGATATGCGCAAGGCATTTGAACGCCGTCGCGACCTCATTGTGAAACTCGCTAAAGAAATTCCAGGTTTCGAGGTAAACGTACCAAAGGGTGCCTTCTATCTCTTCCCAAAGATAAGCAGTTTCTTCGGCAAAAGCAACGGAGCAACAACCATCAACAACTCTACCGACTTTGCACTCTACCTTCTTGAAGAAGCACACGTGGCAAGTGTTGGCGGTGATGCTTTTGGTGATCCAGATTGCTTCCGCATGAGTTATGCAACAAGCGATGAAAACATCGTAGAGGCTCTGCGACGAATAAAGGAAGCCGTAGCTAAGTTGAAATAAAATAAGAAAAATATCCCGTTAAAACTTCTTAATTAGGTGTGTTTTCTTGCATAAATTGTTAACTTTGCCGGAAATACCCCACACAGGCAGCATTTTATGCATACCAACATGCCTTTTAACATTAAATCGATAAGACATAAATTTTATTCAATAACTAAAAATTAAAATTTTAAATTATGGCAAATCAACCAAAAAAAGCCGCAGCTAAGAAGTCTCAGGGCTTCCAGGGCGTAAGACACGCAATTATTATTATCGCACTCGCATTCATCGCAGGTTGGGCATTCTACAACTTCTTCCTCGGTGATCCTGCTAACTTCGCTAATGGCGATCATGAAGGCCACCCACTGAACATGTTGGGTACTGTTTACAAAGGTGGATGGGTTGTACCTATCATCCTCGGTCTTCTCTGCACCGTTATCGCAATGTCAGT
>DGRY01000040.1:0-266 GCA_002391185.1 Prevotella sp. UBA4376 | reverse complement strand
GCTATCCGTGCTTGCTCTGGTAAGGGAAATGTAACTAAGTTCACAGAAAACATCAAGGCTGCCCTCAAGGCTGGCGATATCGCTAAGGCTGAGGAACTCTGCAACAAGCAGAAGGGTTCAGTAGCTAACGTTGTTCTCGCTGACCTCAAGAGCTACAAGGAGATGGAAGCAGCTTCTATCAAGCTGAAGGAAAAGGTTGCAACTATTCAGAACGCACACGAAGAAGCAACAGCTCTCGAGATGCCTACAATGACAATGAACTTGCC
>DGRY01000200.1:10032-11512 GCA_002391185.1 Prevotella sp. UBA4376 | reverse complement strand
TCATAAAGCAAGAACAAACAAGTTTATTCCCACTCAATTGTCGAAGGTGGCTTAGAAGAAATATCGTAGCAAACACGATTCACACCCTTCACCTTACGAATAATCTCATTAGACACTTCTGCCATGAAATCATAAGGCAAGTGAGCCCAGTCAGCTGTCATCGCATCCATAGAGGTAACAGCACGAAGAGCAACAGGATGATCATATGTACGCTCATCACCCATCACTCCTACAGAACGAATAGTTGAAAGCAACACTGTTCCAGCCTGCCACACATGATCATAAAGACTTGTACCATCTTCCATAGTGTAGTTGTGCATCTTCTCAATATAAATATCATCAGCATCCTGAAGAATACGAACTTTCTCACGAGTAATATCACCAAGAATACGCACAGCAAGACCAGGACCTGGGAAAGGATGACGCTTTATCAAGCGCTCAGGCATACCAAGCTCATAACCTACACGACGAACCTCATCCTTGAACAACCACTGCAATGGCTCACAAAGTTTAAGATGCATCTCCTTTGGCAAACCACCAACATTGTGATGGCTCTTGATAACCATACCTGTGATACTCAAACTTTCAATACGGTCAGGATAGATTGTTCCCTGCGCCAACCACTTAGCGTCAGTAATCTTCTTTGCTTCAGCATTAAACACCTCAACAAAGTCTCGACCTATAATCTTGCGTTTCTGCTCTGGATCTGTTACACCTTCAAGATCTTTGAAGAATTTCTCAGAAGCGTCAACACCTATTACATTCAAGCCAAGACCTTGATAAGCCTCCATAACCTTCTTAAACTCATTCTTACGGAGCATTCCATGATCAACAAAGATACATGTAAGATTCTTACCAATAGCTTTATTCAACAATGTTGCACAAACAGAAGAATCAACACCACCTGAAAGACCGAGGATAACACGATCATTACCCACCTGCTCTTTAAGTTCCTTTACCGTTGACTCAACAAAACTTGCTGGCGACCACTCCTGACGTGAACCACAAATATCAACAACAAAGTTCTTCAACAAAGTTTTACCTTGCAATGAATGATAAACTTCAGGATGGAACTGAACACACCAGACACGCTTTTCCTCATTAGCAAAAGCTGCATACTTCACATCAGCTGTAGAGCCTGTGATATGAAAATCATCAGGAATAGCAGTAATAGTGTCACCATGACTCATCCAAACTTGAGAACCCTTTTCAAAACCCTTAAAGATTGGGGTATTCAAATCAATTGTTTCAAGATTTGCACGACCATACTCACGTGTACCTGTCTGCTCTACCTTTCCACCATAAGAATGAGAGATAAACTGTGCACCGTAGCAGATACCCAATACTGGATATTTACCAACAAACTGACTCAAATCCACCTTGAACGCCTCTGGGTCATGAACCGAATAAGGACTACCACTAAGAATTACACCAATAATGTTGGGATCATCCTTAGGGAATTTGTTGTAAGGCAGAATCT
>DGRY01000200.1:7284-9984 GCA_002391185.1 Prevotella sp. UBA4376 | reverse complement strand
GGCAGAATCTCGCAGAAGGTGTCGAGCTCACGCACACGACGACCAATCAGCTGAGTGGTCTGTGAACCGAAATCGAGGATAATAATCTTCTGTTGCATCTTGTTATTTTTTTATAATAAATTCCTTGTTATCTTTTTTTTCATTCATCATGCTATACCAAAGTCTTCAAAAAATCTTCAGCCTCAGCAAGCGTTTCCTGCTTTCCTACATCCATAAGTCTAAGGTTTTCTTTCACAACTCCCTGAATCTTCACCTTATCACAATTCTGCAGGTAAAAATCCATAATTGGGAAACGTTTAGGATAGCTTTCCATCAAACTAAAGAGCGAAGGCGAGAAACTATGTATACCTGAAAAAGCAAAAAGTTTGTAATTTGCTGTTGAGAGTTGAGAATTTACTGTATCCAAACCATGCTTCAATTCTTCTTTAACTTCATCAAAAGGGCTTTTCACTTCACCTGTTTCTATATTTATCCAGCCCATCAATCGCATGTCGTTATTGAAAACAAGATAACGCTTGGTTTTTCTCCAACTCACAAGTAGTGACGCTGCCGCATCAGAATGAAGATCATAGAAGACGGCAAGATTAACGTTGCTCAATATATCAACATTATGAATCAAAACAGGCTGTTCCTTATCAAACAAAGGAGCAGCCTTTTTTATGCCGCCACCAGTTTCGAGAAGTTCATCACTTTCGTCACTGATGCGTATGTCTAAACCAAAATTATTGTTTTCCTTGAGATAGTCGAGAATCATCTGCGAAAAATGATGCACATTAATAACAATTCTCTCTATACCTGCATTCTGCAACTGATGAATTACGCGCTTAAGCAGCGGCTCATCCCCTACTCTTACCAATGCTTTGGGCATGTGATCAGTAAGAGGCTTCAATCGGGTACCTAAACCCGCTGCGAATATCATTGCTTGTTTCATTGCTGCAAAGGTAACACTTTATTTTCAAAAAACATCATTTTGAAGTGTCTTTTGCCTTTAGTATCTGATGCACCCCTTGTTCTCTATGTGTTATCTCCACTTCAATACCATATTTGTCGTGAATATGCTCTGCAAGATGCTGAGCACTATAAACAGAACGATGTTGACCACCAGTGCATCCAAAACAGAACATAAGATTGGTAAACCCGCGCTGCATATAGCGTTCCACATGATGTTCAGCCAACTGATATACTGGTTTCAAGAAATCGAGAATCTCACCATCATCTTCCAAGAAACGAATAACAGGCTCATCCAAACCAGTAATTTTCTTATAAGGCTCATAACGACCGGGGTTATGGGTTGAACGACAGTCGAACACATACCCTCCACCATTACCTGATGGGTCTTCAGGAATTCCTTTTTTGAAAGAGAAACTCCACACACGAACCACTAATGGTCCTTTACCATCATATTTAGAGAAAGTAGCAGGTCCATCCAAAGGATTTGCCTGATACACAGGGTTATCGGTAATTTTATATCCATCCTCACGTTCCTTAATAGGTTCTGGCTTCTCTGCAAACTGAGGAAGTTCCGTAAGACGCTTCAACATATCCATAAGATAAGGATAAGGGAACACATCGGCACCTAATTTTATAAGGTTTCGAAGATTATGCATAGCAGGAGGAATACTATCAAGGAAATGTTTCTTTCTTTCAAAGTATCCACGGAAACCGTATGCACCAAGCACCTGAAGTGTACGGAATAGCACAAACAGATTAAGACGCTTCATGAAATAGTTCTCCGAAGGAACCTCGGTATAGTTTTTCAACGAGTCGTAATACTCATTTATTAATTCCCGACGTAATTCATCATTATATTTTGCAGAAGCCTGCCACAGAAAAGAGGCAAGATCATAATAGAATGGCCCTTTTCGCCCTCCTTGGAAGTCAATAAAGTACGGATTTCCGTTTTCGCCTAACATTATGTTGCGAGCCTGAAAATCGCGATACATAAAACTGTCACAAGCATCAGCAGTAAGATCTTTCGCTAACATACGGAAATTCGCCTCAAGTTTCAATTCATGAAAATCAAGCCCAGTAGCCTTAAGGAAACAATATTTGAAATAGTTCAAATCAAAGAGCACACCTTCCTCATCAAATTCTGGCTGTGGGTAACACACTTTCCAGTCCATACCACGAGCACCACGCATTTGAATATTAGGCAGTTCACGAATTGTATTTACAAGCAACTGTTTTTCCTCTTGATTATATCTTCCGCCAGCTTCCCTACCGCCTTTGATAGCATCGAAAAGTGACACCTTACCAAGATCAGTTTGCAAATATCTCAACTCATCTCTGCTCACAGCAAGAACTTCTGGAACAGGCAACTGACGCTGCACAAAATGCTTAGCAATGGTAATAAATGCATGATCTTCGTCTCTACTCGTACCAATAACACCTATCACAGTCTTACCTTCTGAGTCAAAAAAACGATAATATTCACGATTACTACCAGCTCCAGGCAGTTTCTCTACATTGGCAGGCTCGGCACCAGCCCATTTCTTATATAATTCTCTTAACTGTTTCACGATTATCTCTTATTATAATAAGGAATAAATTTTGCGAGTCGTATACTCTTCATTCATTCACGCAGACAAAGGTAATAAAACTTATTGAATAATGAATATTGAAGAGGGAATAATTATTCTATCCGTATATAGCAAAAAAAATCAGGTGTCTCACGACGCCCGATTTTCAAAAAACAAACTA
>DGRY01000200.1:0-7220 GCA_002391185.1 Prevotella sp. UBA4376 | reverse complement strand
TAAAACAAATCAAAAAAATATCTTTGTCGGATAAAATCCGATACTTTCTTGTCTTACATTGGCAAAGGTAGAAAAAATATTTATAGCTTCAAAGCATTTTGCACTTTTTTTTTCAAAAATAATGTTTTTATTAAAAAAAAACTATTTATTTTATACAAATAAAGGGTGAACATATATGTCCACCCTCATATTTTGCACTTTTTAATATAATTACATTCCCATACCTGGTGCTGCTGCAGGCATAGCTGGAGCTGGTTCTGGTTTGTCAACCATAACACACTCTGTTGTCAAGAGCATACCTGCTACTGAAGCTGCATTCTCAAGAGCAACACGCTCTACCTTAGCTGGGTCAACAATACCCTCGGCACGAAGATCCTCGTAAACATCCTTGCGAGCATTGTAACCAAAGTCACCTTCACCCTCGCGAACCTTGTTTACTACAACAGAACCCTCACCACCTGCATTGGCAACAATCTGACGAAGAGGTTCCTCGATTGCACGACGAACGATGTTGATACCAGTCTGTTCATCAGCATTATCGCCCTTAAGATCAACAAGTGCCTGCTGAGCACGGATGTAGGTAGTACCACCACCAACAGTTACACCTTCTTCAATAGCGGCACGTGTTGCGCAAAGAGCATCGTCAACACGATCTTTCTTCTCTTTCATCTCTACTTCTGAGTTTGCACCAACGTAGAGAACTGCAACACCGCCAGCCAACTTAGCAAGACGCTCCTGAAGTTTCTCCTTATCGTATGAACTTGTTGTATTAGCAATCTCATTCTTGATTTGTGCTACGCGATCCTTGATATTCTCTTTCTCGCCTGCACCATTAACAATAGTAGTGTTGTCTTTAGACACACATACCTTCTCGGCAGAGCCAAGCATATCGAGAGTAGCCTGTTCAAGTTTCAAGCCCTTTTCTTCGCTGATAACTACACCACCTGTGAGCACAGCTATATCCTCGAGCATAGCCTTGCGACGATCGCCGAAGCCAGGAGCTTTTACAGCACAAATCTTCAATCCACCACGCAGACGGTTCACTACCAAAGTGGTAAGAGCCTCTGAATCAACATCTTCTGCGATAACCATCAATGGACGACCGCTCTCGGCAGCAGGCTGCAAAATTGGCAAGAATTCCTTAAGATTAGAAATCTTCTTATCGTAGAGAAGGATGTATGGATTATCCATAACACACTCCATCTTGTCTGCATCTGTTACAAAGTAACCTGAGAGATAACCGCGATCAAACTGCATACCCTCAACAACATCAATATATGTGTCACGACTCTTGCTTTCCTCGATAGTGATAACGCCATCCTTGCTTACTTTGCGCATCGCATCAGCAAGAAGCTTACCAATTTCAGGATCGTTGTTTGCAGAAACAGTAGCTACCTGCTCGATCTTATCGTAGTTATCACCAACAACCTCGGCATTTTCCTTAATGTAGTCGATAACCTTAGAAACTGCCTTGTCAATACCACGCTTCAAATCCATTGGATTTGCACCAGCAGTAACATTCTTCAAGCCTTCGTTAACAATAGCCTGTGTAAGGATAGTAGCTGTTGTTGTACCATCACCGGCATCATCACCAGTCTTACTTGCTACACTTTTAACGAGCTGAGCGCCTGCATTTTGGAACTTATCTTCAAGTTCAACCTCCTTAGCTACAGTTACACCATCCTTAGTAATCTGTGGAGCGCCAAACTTCTTCTCGATAACAACGTTACGTCCCTTAGGGCCAAGAGTAACCTTTACTGCGTTTGCCAACTGGTCAACACCCTGCTTCATCAAATCACGGGCATCTACATCATACTTAATATCTTTAGCCATAATTTTATTTCCTTATTTAATTTAGATTTTCTGTTTAAACCTTTCCTCCTCTCTTTAGGGATATACAAATTATTCCTCAACTACTGCCAAAACATCGCTTTGACGCATCATGAGATACTTCTCACCATTTGCCTCAAGCTCTGTACCTGCATACTTGCCATAAAGAACAACATCGCCTTCCTTAAGATACATCTGCTCGTCCTTGGTGCCTTGACCAACAGCAATAACCTTACCACGCTGTGGTTTCTCTTTAGCTGTGTCTGGGATAATGATTCCTCCTACTTTTTCTTCAGCTGGTGCTGGTAATACCAGTACTCTGTCTGCTAATGGTTTAATAGTCATAATTCTTATGTTTTTATTGTTTATATTTAATGGATATAGCCAACAGCCATTGTCGGCTTGAGTGTTTACTCACTTTCTTCTTATGCCAAAACCGTGCCAACATGCAGAATGTGTCATATAACTGACAAAATTGGCAGAGTAAGCGTGACAATTTGGCTGACACTGGCATCTGTCGCAACAAACACATAAAGTGGTTGATATTAAATAAAAAAAAAATGTAAAGAAATAAAACTTTCAAAAACTTAAATTTTACTCATTCCCAATCTTTTACAATCCTTCGATATGCCTTCGGTAGCCCTTCGAGACGGTTTCGAGATGCTTTTTGATAAAATTCCGCGACAACTATAGTATTACATGTCAAGTTTTTATACCTTACGCGCATTAAATTCACCCATCGTGTTAAAATAAAATAAAATCAAAAGGTGCATCGGCAAATAGAAAATATTATTAATATATTTGCAATGTACATGAAATAAGAGTCTGTACTTACGCGAAAATCAACTCAAAAAAAACATAAATTTAAAAACTATAAATTATGGAAGCCAAAAACATCTTACTGACTACTGTTGTCATGCTAACCTTCAGCATTGCAACAAACGCACAGATTACAGAGCCCAAACAGCCACAAGTTCCTCGCCACGGCATAAATATAGTTGACAAAAGGGATAGCTATACCATTGAAAACGGGATAGTTTATTATAAAGGCACACCTCTTAAGTTTGCCAACGCGAACAGTTTTAGAATAATCGGACATGGCTACGCTAAAGACAGCTATAATGTATATATGAACGGAACAATTCTGCCATTCGTTGACCCAAAGCATTTTAAACTAAAGGTCCAAACCAATGATAGAAGGCCCGATACTTTTCCACATGATGTAACAACAAACAAAGACCGACTTCTTGATGATATTATAATTGACAAAGATGGATATACACGTGATGAATACTACAAGACAACCTTCGACGTGTTCTTCAACGGCAAAAAAATTAAAGATGCAAGCGCCAGCTCATTTGTTGTTCTTAAAGATGGCTATGCCAAGGATGCATTTAATGTGTATTATCGTGGAATAAAGATTGAAGACGCATCAACATTCAACTTTGAATGCGACGGAAGAGGATATGCGCACGACAGTTTCAATGCATACTATAAAGGAAAAAAGCTAAAGTAAATGTAGAGTTAAGCACCATAAGTATTCATCAAACTTCAAAACAAACATTTTTTAACAAAAAAAAGCAACAACAACCCTAAGAGCATCCTAAACGAATCCTAAAGGCATCCTAAAGGCTTAAAAACTCATAATTCTTTACGTTTTATCTCATTATAGATGATTTCAGCCAAGCGCTTTGAGCCATCAACATTAGGATGAACCCCATCATCAAGAAGCAAATTCTTGTCATTTGGGAAAAGTATATTGAGATCTATAAGTTTCAGTTTGTTTCTGCAAACGAGTAAACGAACAAGCGGAGCTATCTCGTTTGTAATAACAGAATCACGAATTCCCCACTCCACATTCTCGCTATGAATAGGCGTGCAAAGATAAATAGAAGGATGTGACGATAATGCTTTTAAAGTGTCAATCATCAACTGATAATCACGCACAAAATCTTCCTTGTGTTTCCAGTTCCATGGCTTAGAATCGTTAGTACCCAGTTTTATTATAACAATATTAGGTAAAAAACTCTTAGCATCACGCCATTGTTTTTCTTTTGTATAAGGCAAATCTCCACTATTAAGAAGAGTGCGAGCCGAAACACCACAATTTTTCACTTCAAACCCTTCACCAAGCTTTTGCTGTAATACCGATGGCCATGATTGAATATTCGGATAAGATAATCCAAAGCCTTCGGTAATTGAGTTCCCAACACATGCCACACGAACAATTTCGCCACAGCATTTATTATCACACTTTTTATTACAATCCTGAGCCACAGAACAAAGGCACAAGACGAACATTATTAATAATAGAGAAAGTTTTTTCATGATTTTAACTTATTTTTCGCCACAAAAATAACAAATAATATCGAAAACATTTCGTACCTTTGCAAAAATATACTCATATTTAATAATAAGATAACAAATTTAATAACAAAACAGAGAATTAAAACTAAAGTATGAAAGATTTTTTTAAGTACGTACTCGCAACCGTGGTAGGAATCTTCCTAACCAGCATCATCATGTTTGCGTTCGGTGCCATGAGCATCGTTGGCATGATTGCATCAGGCGAGGCCACTAAAAGCATTGACCCTAATTCGGTGCTTGTGTTGAAACTTGACGGAATAATGTCAGAGCAGAGCGAAGACAATTTCATGAACAAGATTAATGGAATTGAAGGACTGAGTTTTGAAAACACCATGCAGGCTATCCAGCGTGCTGCTGCCAACGACGACGTAGCTGGTATCTACATCGAAGCAGGACAGTTTGGTGCCGACATTGCTCAGGTTGAAGAGCTCCATGCCGAACTAAAAAAATTCCGCAACACAGGAAAATGGATTATAGCCTATGGAGAAGAATATAACATACTGAGCTATTACTTAGCATCAACCGCCAACAAAGTGTATATGAACCCACAGGGAACAGTAAACTGGATAGGTCTTGGTGGCGAAGCGATGTATATAAAGAACACTTTGGCAAAATTTGGCATAAAGTATGTACCAGTAAAGGTTGGAAAATACAAAAGTGCTGTTGAGCGCTATACAGCCGACGAAATGAGCGCTGCCGATCGTGAGCAGACCGAGCGTTACCTTCACGGTTGGTGGAACACTATCGTCAAGGCAGTTTCAGAAAACCGTCACATCTCAACAGCCAAACTCAACAAATATGCCGACGACATGATAACTCTTGGCGATCCAAAACAGTTTGTAGAGACAAAGATGGTTGACAAACTACTCTACACCGACGAGGTGAAACCAGCCGTCAAGAAATTCATGAAACTCGACGAAGACGATGACATCAATCAGATTAGCGTTGACGACATTCTAAATACCAAAATTAAAGAAGATGGCGACAAAGTGGCTGTTTACTATGCCTTCGGAAACATCATCGATGAAGAAACACCTCAAGGCATTTTTGCCGGAACAACAAATATAGTTGCCAAAAGAGTATGCCAAGACTTGCAGGAAATTGCCGACAACGACAAGATAAAAGCTGTAGTGTTGCGTATAAACTCTGGTGGCGGTTCAGCCTATGCCTCTGAACAAATTTGGCATCAGGTGAAGAAACTTCGCGAAAAGAAACCCGTTGTTGTTTCTATGAGTGGAGCAGCAGCTTCTGGCGGTTACTACATAAGCGCACCAGCCAACTACATCATTGCCGACAACACCACTATCACAGGTAGTATCGGTATCTACGGTCTTTATCGAGACATGTCAGAACTCTACACCAAGAAGCTCGGTATCAACTTCTCACAGGTAGGTACCAACCGCAACTCAGTATTGGGTTCACAGGAATACGGTTTCACACCCGAACAGTTTACAGCACTACAAAACAACGTAAACCGTGGCTACGAACTGTTCAAAAAGCGTGTAGCAGAAGGAAGAAAGTTGACTCCAGCACAGGTTGAGAACATTGCTCAGGGTCGTGTATGGCTTGGTGAAGATGCCAAGAAGATTGGTCTTGTTGACGAGATTGGCGGTTTGAACCGTGCCATTGCCAAGGCAGCCAGCCTGGCTAAATGCAAGGAATACTACGCTGAAACATGGGGCGAGACACCATCGCTGCTCGAACAGCTTCTTGCAAACTCAACAGATATGGACACTTATCTTGACACTAAGCTCAAGAACACTCTCGGCGCTCTCTACGAACCAGTAATGATGATGAACGAATACGAGCAGATGGACAAGGTTCAGGCACGTATGCCATATATCATCAGAATAAAATAGAGCGTGAAACTCTTTTTCATTTATCATTTGTTATTTATCATTTAGCGGCGTGCGCTGCGCAGAACCATGCGAATAGAAGGAGATTTCATAAAGATAAATGAATGGCTAACACCTCTAAGCTGGCTATACGGCTTAGGGGTGGGCATTCGCAATCAACTCTTCGAACTGGGCATATTACCACAACGCTCGTTCGACGTGCCTGTAATCTCAGTAGGCAACATCACAGTAGGAGGTTCAGGTAAAACACCTCATGTAGAATACCTCATCCGACTACTGCAAGACAAAGCACAGGTTGCAGTGCTATCACGAGGATACAAGCGCAAGAGCCGTGGATACCAACTGGCAAACGGCAACAGCACTATGCAAACCATAGGTGATGAGCCCTACCAGATGAAGCAGAAATTCCCATCTATTCATGTTGCCGTTGACGGCAACAGATGCCGAGGAATACGACACATCATCAACGAAGAACCAACCAACAACACAGATGTAATTCTGCTCGACGATGCCTTTCAGCATCGCTATGTGAAGCCAGGAATAAACATCCTACTTGTTGACTATCACCGACTCATCATCTACGACAAGCTAATGCCGGCAGGACGCCTACGCGAACCACTCTCAGGCAAAGACAGAGCCGACATCGTGATAATAACGAAATGCCCCAAAGACCTTAAACCAATGGAATTTCGTGTGCTCAGCAAGGCAATGAATTTATACCCATACCAAAGCCTCTATTTCACAACTTTGGAATACGCCACACCAAAACAACTATTTGGCGAGAATGAACTTCAACTACACGAACTGCGTGGCAGACAGATGATGCTACTCACAGGAATAGCATCTCCAGAACAGATCATCGTTGACATGACACAAGAGATGGACATCAACAAATCAAACATCAAAATGATGAGATTTG
Source organism: Prevotella sp. UBA4376 (assembly GCA_002391185.1). GTDB lineage: Bacteria > Bacteroidota > Bacteroidia > Bacteroidales > Bacteroidaceae > Prevotella. Next base: position 248 of record DGRY01000200.1, on the reverse strand, counting down.
CCGACCATCATCAGTTCAGCACGAAAGATGTTGAAAATATCAACAATACATTCAACACCATGCCACAAGGAAGCATCATCGTGACAACAGAAAAAGATGCCACAAGACTGAAAGACCTTGATGGACTAAGTCAAAAGGTGAAAGACAACATCTACACACTTCCAATAAAAGTGAAGTTCATGGAAGAACAACAAGAAGAAATATTCAATAATAAAATTATAGACTATGTACGAAAAAATTCAAGAAAC
>DGRY01000179.1 GCA_002391185.1 Prevotella sp. UBA4376 | reverse complement strand
CCTGCTGCTTCTGCATCTGGTCTTCTGGCTTGTTAAACTGCTTTGTTGCTTCATCCAATTTTGGTTTCAACACACGCATCTTTGCAGAACTCATATAGCTCTTCTTCACCATAGGGTAGGTGATGAACTTCAGCAACAAGGTGATAAGAATGAGCACGATACCCATTGCAAAGCCCCAGTCGGTGAGCCATGTGAACACAGGCAAGGTGAACCAGCGGTTGATATAACGGAACAATGGCCAACCAAGATATACAATGTGCTCCATGTCAAGCTCTTTGTTGAAAGTACTCTGTTTTTCAATGTCTTGAAGTACATAGAAATCATTAGGACCATAGTAGAATTCAAATTCAGAAGCCTTAGCACCTGTTGGGTCAAAGGCTGTCTTCATATTTGCCTTGAAATCTTTCAAGTAACGAACAGCCTTACCTTCCTGTTCTTTCTTGTCGAAAACACTACTTGCAAGTTCACCGCCCTTATCAAAGCCATCTTTTGAAATCATCACAGCAGAGAAGAACTGGTTTTTGAAAGCAATCCAATCGATCTGTTCTTCTGTTGTTTCCTGTTTGTTTGAAGCCTCGCTTAGGTAATCAGTACCACCTTCTGTTTCTTTCCAATCAAGGCGTGCATAGCGGTTTTCAAATGTAAAACCACGTTCCTGCTGCTTGGCTTTCTCTTGCCAGTTAACACAAAGTTTTGTACCATTAGCACCGAAGAGACCAGCCATGCCATTAACCTTGAGGTTCATGTGCAGCATATAGTCTTTGCCAAGTTTGTAGCTTAGCTCAAGTGCTTTGCCTTCGCCAGCCTGAGCTGTGAAAGTAACGGTTGAATCTGTAACTGCTGATGGAGTGAAGAAAAGGTCGGCTGTGTTGATGTTCATCTCCTTAGCTTCCATGACGTAGCTCAAAGACTGGTCATTTCCTTCAAAGAGTGTAACACCACCAAGGTCGTCACTATTGCCTGTTTTGTCGGCAATGTTATGACCGACATAACGCTTTGCGCCCTTAGCATTCTTGATGTATGCTTTTGTTACGCTTGCGCCCTTGGTACTGAAAGTAAGCTCAAGCTTACTATTCTTCAAAATAATATTCTGTGCCTTACCCTGCTTTGCAGCATAGAACAAAGCAGTAGTATCGCTGTCAGCCTTAGCTATTGCAGCCTCTTTCTGTTTGTTGGTAAACTCGGCAGCCTTCTTTGCCTGTTCCTGCTTGGCATTGGCAATAGAATCCTGTACAAACTGTGCACGTTGCTCCTCTGCTGATGGTCTGTTATAGATACTAAAACCAACCAAAACGGCAGCAATAAGCACAAAACCAATAATATTGTTTTTATCCATAGTTATAATAGTCTGTTCATGCCCTCTCTACGAGGACATGAAATAGACATTTCATTTATTTTTGATTTTCGATAGCTGTCTTTACGAAATCAACGAAGAGTGGATGTGGTTTGAGCACTGTACTCTGATATTCTGGGTGGAACTGAGTACCAATGTACCATTTCAAGCCCGGAATTTCCACTATCTCTACAAGGTCGCTCTCAGGGTTACGACCAACGCAGTTCATGCCATGCTTTTCAAATTCTTTCTCGTAATCGTTATTAAACTCATAGCGATGGCGATGACGTTCCTGAATTTCGTTCTTTTTATAAATATTGAATACGCGTGAGCCTTGCTTAAGTACACACTCGTATGCTCCAAGACGCATGGTACCACCCATATTGGTAATATTTTTCTGTTCCTCCATGATGTCGATCACGTTGTGCTTGGTCTTTTCGTCAATCTCCCGACTATTAGCATCCTTATAACCCAGAACGTTGCGTGCAAACTCGACAACAATCATCTGCATACCGAGACAGATACCAAATGTAGGAATATCGTGAGTGCGGGTGTAGTGGCAGGCAACAATCTTGCCTTCTATACCTCTCTGTCCGAATCCTGGACAGATAACAACGCCATCAAGCCCCTTGAGCTTTTCTGCAACGTTTTCTTCAGTAACTTCCTCTGAGTTCACATAGTGAAGTACTGTTTTCTTATCGTTGTATGTTCCCGCCTGAATGAGGCTCTCACGAATACTCTTGTAGGCATCCTGAAGGTCGTATTTACCAACCAGTCCGATATGAACTTCCTCTGTTGCCTTATTTCTGCGCTCAAGGAACTTCTTCCAAGGACCAAGCTCTGGAGTCTTACCAATTGGCTCGCCTGTCTTACGAAGAATAGCTACATCAAGACCTTGGCTCTGCATATTTACAGGAACTTCGTAGATTGATGGAAGGTCTTCACTCTGTACAACACAGTCGAAATCAACATTACAGAAAGCGGCTACCTTCTTACGGATATTGTCATCAAGATGCTTTTCAGTACGAAGTACCAGGATATCTGGCTGAATACCTATACTCTGTAGTTCCTTAACACTATGCTGAGTTGGCTTTGTTTTCAACTCACCAGCAGCCTTGAGGTAAGGAACGTATGTCAAATGAATATTGACAGCACGCTGACCGAGCTCCCATCTCATTTGGCGAATAGCCTCCATGAATGGCGCACTCTCAATATCACCAATAGTACCACCAATCTCGGTGATTACATAATCGTAGTGATTTTTTTGTCCAAGAAGCTTTATATTGCGCTTAATCTCGTCTGTGATATGAGGAACAACCTGAATGGTCTTTCCCAGATAATCGCCACGACGTTCCTTGTCTATTACACTCTTGTAGATACGACCAGTAGTCATTGAATTTGCCTTTGTGGTCTTAATATCTGTAAAACGCTCATAGTGTCCAAGGTCAAGATCTGTTTCCATACCATCAACAGTAACATAGCACTCGCCATGTTCGTATGGGTTAAGAGTTCCCGGGTCGATATTGATATACGGGTCAAACTTCTGAATAGTGATATTGTAGCCTCTAGCCTGCAGAAGCTTACCGATTGATGCACTGATGATTCCCTTACCTAATGAGGAAACCACACCACCTGTAACGAAAATGTACTTAGTTTCAGCCACGATTGTATAATTTCTAAAATTTCAATGTGCAAAATTACAATAAAAATATGAAATCAGCAAGAACTTTAATCTTTTATTATTAACTTTGCACCCGTGATGTTTTAACATAGAAACACGAATTAACTCATGAAGAGAACATATTTTTTGATCATCATGCTGATAATGTCATTATCTATGACTGCTCAGCACAATATAACAAAGGGTAATAGACTGACAGTTTCACCATTTGTGCAACGTTATATGGATTCACTTCTTGTTGCACGCGATTCTGTATTTTTACCTGATAGCACTTTTCAACTCAAGCAGTCTTACGCTAAGCTTTTTCTTCCGCTTACATTTTATAGCGACATTGCTCATCGTGCGTTCACTCCAGGATTGGAAAGCATGCCTCTCGATAGTGCACTTGCGCACATCTATCTTTCACGTCCAGATTTGGTGAAATCAACTCAAACTAAGCTTGAGGAGATAGGACCAACACGTAAGGTTGACGATCGAGTGAAGAAAAATCGTCCAAATCTTGTTGATAAGGTTGCGCCTAAAGCTATAGAGGCAGACATCGAACCAATGAATCTAAAGATTTATCGCCCTAATTTCTGGAGTTTCTCAGGCGACTATTACCTGCAATTCCTTCAGAATTTCATCTCAGATAACTGGTATCGTGGCGGAGAAAGCAACTATAGTGCATTAGGATCAATAGCTCTTAATCTGAACTACAACAACAAGCAAAGGGTGAAGTGGGATAATAAACTTGAAGTGAAGCTTGGTATGCAGACGTCAAAAGGTGATTCGCTTCACAACTATAAGGTTACTGAAGACTTGTTGCGTTACACGGGTAAGCTTGGTTTGCAAGCATCGAAAAAATGGTACTATACTCTGCAAGTTATAGCCTACACACAAGCTTTGCGTGGATACAACACCAATTCAAATGAAGTTTATACCGATTTCTTTAGTCCACTAAACCTTAACCTCTCTGTCGGTATGGATTATAATGTTGATTGGTTCAAGCATCGCCTTAAGGGAACAGTTCACCTTGCTCCTGCAGCTTACAACATGAAATATGTTGATCGACTTGAACTCTCTACACGCTACGGTGTAGAAGAGGGTAAGCATTTCTTGCACGACATTGGTTCTGAGGTTACCGTTGATCTCACATGGAAGTTCACCGACATGATAAAATGGAAGACACGCTTGTATGGTTATACCACATATAAGCGTTCAGAAATAGAGTGGGAAAATACTTTGACCTTCCAGTTCAATCGTTATATCTCAACAAATCTGTTCCTTTATCCACGCTTTGATGATGCATCTATACGAAACGACAAACTGGGATATTTCCAGTTCAAGGAATATCTTAGTCTTGGTTTCAGTTATTCCATGTAATAATCAAGGGCATTGCTCGTTTGGAGTGCTGTAAGAGGCACTCCGCAAGAACCATGCAGATACACATTCTGACCTGTCATCAGTAAGTTTGAAATCTTCGTGTGTATAGGCATCTGGCGTTGCATTAGATTTTGACAGTCAACCGCTGTTCCATACATTCCACCTTCTGGATTGCCTAAATAATCGCGAATGGTGAGAGGAGAGGAAGAATATATTTTAAGGCATTTATCTCGGAACCCTGGATAAATATCTTCCATTCTATCAAGTATTTTGTTTGTTATTTTCTTCTTCCATTTGATATATTCATCACCTCTATTTCCAACTTTTGTATCTTCCCATTTTATGCATGTGGAGTAGGGCATAGGTGCATTAACAACCATAGTGTGTGCCCAGTCGGCTTGATTCTCTACGCAGGGGGTAAGATACATAAAACCATTTGGCCATTCTTCATCGTTATATTCGCCATAATGCCACACTTTACCATAGCTGCGTTGCATATAGCAAGTGTGATTAATATAAGGAAATGATTTTTCTTTTAAGATAATAAACAAGCAAAAAGTACTGTAGCTTGCAGGTGCAGAGCTAACCCTTGCTCTGAAGGCTTTTGTAAACAAGTGGGTAGCGGTCATATCAATTAGTTTTTTGGGGGCGACATCGCATACTACCATATCTGTATCATCGAGTTTAAACTCGAAATCATACTTTCTTTTTTCTTTACCCTTTATAGCTGTAATTCTTCGTTTTTTATCGTCTGTTTCTATACAGTTAACTTCATGCATTAAGAGAACCTTTCCTCCTGCATCTTCGATTACACCTGTCAACAATTTAGTTAGTTGATGGCTTCCTCCAACAAAGCGATCTACACCGCTGATATACAATCTGTTAATCAAAGCTGACACATAACAAGGAGTGTGCCCAGCCCTACCACCAAACATGGGGTTCATGTAGGCAAGAATATCCTGCAGTTTAGCATCTTTAATATAGTGAGAAATAACTTTATCAGCAGGCCAATAGAACATTTCGTCGTGAGAGTAAATCTTGTCATTTTCCTCACGCAGAAAGAAAAAGCTAATTTCGTCAACAATGCTCCATAGCTTTTCAACGTAGAGTTTTATGCCCTTTGCCTCATGTGGAAATTCATGTTGAAAATAAGCAATGAAATTATCTTTGCCCTCAGGAATACGATACACTTTTCGGTCGCTTAGATAAATAATTTCATCCATGCAGTTACTATCAACCGACTTTATCTTTAGTTTGTCAAATATCTGCAGTTTTTTCAGCAATATTCTAACAGCACCATCTTCACGAAAACCACCAAGAAGATGCATGCCTGTTTCAAAGATTTCACATCGGTCACCAACTTGTCGCGTGAATGTCTGTAAGCCACCACCTGGTGTATCATTCTTTTCGAGAACTGTTACTTTTCTGCCTTTCTTTGCCTGAAGAGCACCAGCAAACAATCCACCTAATCCTCCACCGATAATGTATATTTCTTTCACGTGTTAATAATACTTGCTTTAATCTATTTTTTTCTCTTTATTTCCTTTAGCAATTCTGTTCGCTCAAGATAGATTGGCCGCCATTTATCAATCATGTCTTGTAAGCCCTTGCTGCGAGCAGAAAGTTCGGCATATTCCTTACTATCAGTTTGATTGGTTACTTTTAGGTCAATCATACGGCCAAGCATAAATTTCTGCTGTTCTTCTGCTTTCTTTAATTGGTCACCAAGTTTCTGAGTTTGCTCTATAAATGCAAGAGCTTTATCGATATGATCTCTTTCTTCCATATTATGATATTATTTTGATGCAAAATTAATAAAAAACTTATTCTTCTCGAGTTTTTTATTGAATATTAATCAGTTTTTCATCGTATCATATTCTGCTAAAAACAAAAGAGGAGGGTTATTCACCCTCCTTTTTACCAATTGTAACAGCAGTGTTACCAGTAACTTCTGCATGGTTTCCGCCACCATAAACATTACCTCGAATATCTGCTCCAATTACTTCATGTTGTATATAGTAATTTGTATTAGCCTGAGCTTTACTTCCTGTAGCACATTTTGAGTAGATGTAGGGACTATCTAATGTACCTTCTCCACCTGACCTGGTGTAGAAATTACTTACATCAGTTACACCAACAACAATTTCTTCATTTACAAGCATATACTCATAAGACAAAGTACCTATGTTTACCTGAGGTTGCCCAATCACCTTCGCCAGATTACCACCGCCAAATACATTATTAATAGCACCAATTTTACCAGGTTCATGTGATGGGATAGGGTAGCCTTGCTCATCATCATATGACTTTGCATTTTCTTCTACATTTGCTTCTGAGTGATTTGCTTTACTACCTACAGCAACGTTAATGTTTACAGTTGGATCACCTACCATTACTGCCGTAGGACCATATCCACCTCCATAGATGTTACCAATACTTGTAAACGATTTCACATTTACTACTGGTGCGCGATACGGTTCATTCATGCCAGGCTCAAGACCATCAGTAGGTTCGCGTCCTACCCAACTATCTCCAACCTTTTTATAGCCATATACAGAGTATCCGGCTTCATTGCCTCCACCATATAGTTCGCCTATAATTATTGGCCTACATCCAGTTTCTTCAATGTTCACCTCTATTGAGCCACGTATAGTACCACTTTTATTATTACCTCCAAACACGCGATCAAATCTTCCATTTGTGATGTTTAGAGTAACACCACCTAATACATCAGCGGCTTCTGCTCCACCATATGCTGCTCTCAATCCTGGGATACATGACATATAGAGTTTTGCTTCAGCGTCCATCAGCGCACTTTTACCTCCGCCATATACATCATCAACCCTAAATGGACAAATTGGTTCATCATTATTTTCATCTGTTCCATTTTTCTTTTCTTCAAGCAAGGTAAGGGCTGTTACGCGAACATTTCCTTTTGTATTTGAACCGCCAAAGACATGATGTAACATTCCGCCATAAATGTTTACAGAAGCCTTTCCGGTACCATATACATATTTTTCTTTGAATGTATCAGATATTACCGCATCGGTTGTTCTTTTCTCCTTTGTGTTGTAAATGTCTTCTTCGGCAGAATAGTCATAAAAACCAACGTTAGCTCCTGGATTATCCAACCATGTCGTACCTTCATCGTAGGTAATGCGATCGGCACCATTTCCACCACCAAACAACTCGTCAATTTCATAAGTACCATTCACTATTACTTCTGTAGCAGGGGTTGAAGCTGCATTACCACCTCCATATACCTGCTGAATACTTGTTCGGTCACAACCATCAATAATAACCTTTGTTGAATACTGTGTGTCTTTTCCGCTATTATTATTTCCATTTGTGGATGTTCCCTTGGGCTGGTAAGCAGCCATGTTACCACCACCATACACAGCATGAACATCATAGCGTCCTGCTGTCTTGGGCTGAGTTGCATTTTCACCCAATACAGTGCCAGCGATTTGTGTTGCAGCTGCATTTTGTGTTTTATAGATATGTACAATTACATCTTCCTGTGGTGAACTGTTAACATTGTTACAACCATATATATCACCCTGTACAACACAGCCTTTAACTGTATCTTCAACATTTTCGTTTAGTTTGACTGTAACATTTTTAGAAATGGCAAACTTTTTCTGTTCTACTGCTGACATACCCCTTGTACCCATACATCCACCATATACGTTATGGCGAATAGTTCCTTTTTTGAGATTTACAGTAATATAGCCATGATCATTGCCTTCCTGCATTTTACCATATAATGGATTAGGAATTTGCTTTGTTATATCGTTAGGATCAGGAATTGTTGTTTTTTCAAAAAAGATGCCAACAGATGCAATTCGTCCACCACCATATACAGAACCAAGCATTGTTCCTCCTTCAATGTTAAGAATTGTATTGCCACCTACAGAACCAGCTGTAATTGCAGTTGGAGAGCCTTGTCCTGCTCCAAAAACATTGCCGTCATAACCTGTAGTAGAACCATCTTGCTGTTCTGTACCAATAACAACATTTCCACTAATAGTTGTTGTGGCCTTATTCAATACGTGTCCATCCTCTCCTCCACCATAAACGGAGCCATAAATTCTTCCACCAGAAATACTAACGTTTGAATTCTCAACATTAGTTGTTTGGTTGAAAAAAATACGTTTATCACCCATACCTGCACCGTAAATATGGCCGAATGTTGGATTATAAAGAATTTCTTGCTTTGTACGTGGTATTCCGACAGTTCCACCGCTCATTTCAATAGTTGCATCGCCCCAGATGTCTGACATTTCACAACCACCATATACATTGTTCAAAATATGTCCGCCTGTAATTATTACTTTTGCATTGCCAGCAACTCTTCCTGCTGAGAATAGCCACTTGCCTTGTGCATAGGGATAATAACCAGAACCACCAGCAAAAACATTTCCATAGAAACTATGACCATCGGTAGCCTTACGATTTCCGCCTTGAGATGATACATTGTTTGCATAGTTTCCATTCTCGTCTGCATACTGATCGTAAGGTGCACCGTCATCAATATAAGTCCAGTGATTTGTTGGCTTAATGGTTGGTGATTCTGATTGCCATTCCTGTTCTGTATATGCTTCAGTCAGTCCCTCTCCACAACCAACTTGACCTCCTTCTATTTTAACTAACGCATCGTGAACAACGTGTCCACTTTCACTTCCACCATATACACCACCTCTAACAAGTGCTGTACCCTTAATTGTAACTTCTGTATTACCATAGAAGGCACAGGTTTCAACATTAGGATATTCTTCGGGATCTTTTGCGTCACCACGCCCAGCACCGAATACATGACCAAAATCGTCTGGTCCACCTCCTGCTTCCATATGCATAGCCGAAGTACCAATATCGCCACCACTAATCGTAACAGTACACTTACCAGTTCCAGCTTCACAGTCGATAGGCATACCAATTACAGCATCTTTGTAGTCTGCTTTTTTCTCTGCAACATAAGCTTCATCTGCAAAACTATTAAATGTTCCAATAGCGCCCATAGCGCCACCACCATAAACGTTATGGATGATGTGTCCACCATCAATAACTACATTACTATTGCCTTTTACAAGTCCTGCATTGAAGTTATAGTATGTTTTTATCTTGTTATCACTTCCTGTTAGGGTGTAGGTATCTGTACCACATCCACCACCATACACATTACCACGGAAAGGGTATCGTGGTCCAAAATACTTGATACCATTAGATGTAATTTCTTCACCTGACTCAATGCCTATTGTTCCACTATGAACTTTTACCTCTGTGTTATGGAAAGTGTGTCCATTCTCACCACTACCATAAACAGATCCTTTAATCAGCGGATAATCCACTTTTTTACCTGTACCACCTTGATTCGTTCCTGCAAGTGAGTCGCCAATAGTGACATGTGTATCATAAGACCAGGCTAGAACATCGTTATGGTCAAATCCGTCAACAGGAACAGTTACCTCACCACGAGACGAACCATTTACCAATCCATTATTATGTCCTGTTGTACCAATGACTCCACCTTCAATAGAAACATAAGTAATGCCACCTGATACATGAGATATAGGCATATCAATTGGTACTTGTGGATGTTGTGCATGATATGCAGCATCAGCATAAGTATAAACACCCACTGAACCGTAAGCGCCACCGCCATATACGTTGTGATATATGAAAGGAGATGTGGCATCACCTGTAATCTTAATGTGTGTATCACCTGTAACAAGACCTGATTTCACATTAGATTCGTTACCCTTACCTCCACCATATACATTACCAACCAAGGCAGCATATTTGGGCGCATTAGGCTTGCCTATTATTCCACCACTAACTTCTACATTTGTATTACCGTTCACTATGGCTTGATTAGCGCCACCAAAGACACTACCATCAACAGTACCATCTGACATTGTTACTTGTGTATTACCAATGACATTTGATGCATCACCGCCTCCAAAGACGCCCCCTTTATCTATACGCTCAGAGATTTCAACATCATTCTCGTCATACAGCTTTCCATATACATGTGTAGAACCGTTAATAGTGAGCATTACATCGCCTGTTACTGTGCCCAAATTCTCAAGAGATTCCTCTGTGAAAAGATACTTTCCATCACTACTAACTGGATTTGAAGTAGAAAGTGCTGGATTATTAGTCCAAGTATATGTGGTATATGTATGAGATGCGCCTCCTGATATTGGTGTTGGCGTTATGATGCCAGTTTTAAGATCAATAGTTGGTTTCTGCTTATTTTTATTGTGAATTGTTACGTTTGGCACACTGGCAGAGAAACCTGCACCAAATGCAGAACCGAAAATCTCGGTATCTGTCAGTGTCGATGTGACATTACCTATAACGCCTCCCAAGTTGCCACCACCATAGAAATTCTTTAAAATTTTGCAGTTAGTGAGACTATTTGAAATAGAACCTGTATTTGTGGCAGAGAATTGAGCTGCATAGAAATAGGTTCGGCATACTGCCCTACCAGGGTTGGTTCCAGAAGACACATTTACAATCTCCATATCATAATCTGCCATGTAGCCTAACTTTTTGTTACCGCGATAGGTGCAGGGAGTATAGCTATTTAATTTTCCTGTTGTTTCCCAACTATACGAGCTCATAATCTGCTCACCATCACTCTTGTCGTATTGAACGTAGCTTGTTCCGCCGTTACCACCTCCATAATAAACACCAAATTGTGTATTGTTAGCTGTGGTTGTTACGGTTTTATTCTTAGATGGATCTGTATCATTAAGATTCATATTACCGAACTTAGGACCACCACAGTACTTTTCAACTATACTATTGTCGATATTGACATTAATATTGCCTGTTACCAATTGGTTTGCCAACGTACTTCCACCATAGAATTCCTGTATATTTGAGTGATTTATATTAAAATAAACATCACCATCTATTCCCTCTTTTCCTGCAGCTGCTATTTGCTTAAACTTACCGCCATCAATATAGCAGTGAGGGTTGTCGCTATTAGGGGTTATTCCTTCGTTGTAATTTCCTGTAAGATATAAGTAATCAATACTTCCTCCAATGACATTTACTGCACAATGACGTGTGGCCTTCGCTGAATTTACATGGGCACCGGGGGTAAACGATGGCATCCTAACATTTCCACCAAGTATTATGTAATTTATCTTGTCATCGCTATTGCCAGCCTTTGTACCCTTAGTGTATTGATCGAAGATTCCTCCGTTGAGGATAATCGGAGCGTAGGTAGAACGATGTTCGTTTCCAAACTCAAACTGACCAAAATGTATCAATGCAGTTTCTGTTACCTCGAAATGACCAAGGGGACGATAGCAACCTAAAGAATAATACTGTGTAGAATTATCCTCTTTCATTGCAAGTCCCATCTCTTCAATTGGCAAAAAATCAAAGCGAATTGGACAAATACTTTGTCGGTTAGTACCTAATCCCAATTGCCAAATTAAACAGTGGTCGGGTTCATTATCAAAATCAAAGTCGGCACTTGTAATGGTGCATCCGCTTGTTCTATTAGAACCAACAACGTCAATACCACCATTACGGTACTGGTGATTACCTACCAAAACAATAGCATCTTCATATACACCACCGTTGTTGGGTATCGCACTTGATATTGTTCCACTTTTTGATTCTTTTCCATTACCCAGAGTTGCATTTCTATGTCCTGCAGGCGCAAAATGAGTTCCCTGATTACTTCCCGACATATTAACACGATCATAGCTATGCTCAGTATTGTCAAGATATACTGCAGTTCCCCAATGTGCCGTAATTGTGATGGCAGTGACATCATCTGGCACATAATAGAATCCACCTTGTGCAAAAACTCGTTTTTTATCTTTTGCAGAACTCTTACGATCGGCGAAATCATATCCGTTCTCCCAGTGCTCTGTAATTGTTCCTTCAGTACCATTGGTTCGTGTTATATCCCATCCTGTAACGACATATTCGGTATAGTTTCCACCATATTTTTCTGCCCATGATGTTCCATTAGGATTACCAAACACCTTGTTATAGTAAGGTAGTTGTATCTTACGATAGCAATAGTCTGTGTGTAAGGTATCCATATCTGTTATGATAAAAGGAACATTAAATTTGATTCTAGCATCGCCAGCAGCATGTGCTCCTGGGTTGATAGTTACGCTAATTGTTCCTAAATTTTTACCTTCCCATTCATTAGCTGTTATTCGCCACTCGGCATCATCATCTATGTTAATTGGTGAATTATAGAAACCAAAGGATTTCAAAATAGGATAGGGGGCAACCGACGGATCAAGTACCCATTTTCGTATTATTGAGGCATCCTTGGGAATCGCTTGAACAGCTGAAGCGATCAAACCAGCTGGGGCAGTACGAGAACCTACCCACCAACCACAGAGTTCACGATTACTGTTTAACAGATTGCGATGAAATTCATAACGAGTTAGATAATCTTTTTGTGCAGGCCATGAACAATTATAATCTGTAAGGGTACCTGAGAATTTACAATCTACGCAATAGTAGTTGTAGTTATTAATGGCATTAACACCTGTATTAATGATTTTGGCACCTCCATATACAGGGTAGATACTTGAAGCTGTTATATTTCCATAAAACATACAGTTTACTATCATCGTACGTAATTCTGTATATTTTCCATTAACTTCTCTTGCTGTACTTCCAACTCCTGTTGATGTATTTGTATAGTATGCATTATTACCCACTATACCCGCAGCAACTCCACTACTTATAACATCAGCATAACTGAAACAATTAACTACACGAGAATCATCTTCTAATTTACCAACTATACTACCAGCACATCCACTACCTGTTGCAGTCACTGTTGAGTGTACTCCCTGTGGATAGTTAGGTGTAGTAGGCAAAATACCACAATTGTAAATTCGAGTATAGCCTTTGGCATCACAAACAATAGCTCCAACATTGCCACTTTTACTAATAGATATCTGCTTTAAATTAATATCATGAATGACAGCTCCATCCGTAGTTCCGAATAGAGGTTGAGAAAGTCCGCTAATAGTATAGCCTGCGCCATCAAACGAGCCTCTAAAAGGGGATTCATCTGTCCCTATGGTTGTATACGAGCCACTAACATCAATATCACCTCCAAGAATATAGTCTTCATCTAAGTCAATATTCCTAAGTTCTTCCAAAGTTGTGATCTTATGTCCAAAAGATATTGTGTGAATTGCCTCGCATGATTCGCCCTCCTCACCTTTTTTAGCTGTTGCTATTATTGTATGCTTATTGATGTTATCAACGGTTAATGACACACTTGTTGTTGCTGTCAAAACCTCCCCATTATCAACACTATAATGTATTTGGGCTCCTGATGTAGAGGTTATATTTACAGTTGTATTACTTGCGTTTACTGTATGTGTGATAGTAGGCACTTCTGTATATTTCAACAAATAATTTTGAGATGTAACAACAGAAACGTTACCTTCTGCATCCTTAGCATATGCATGCAGAGTAACATAAGTAGATGTTCTATCCCACGTTGGTATGGTTGATATTTCAACAGGTTGACCTGGGGTATATTGCAAAAAACTGCTGAGTGCAGGAGCGCTCGTTCCACTGCCATTAGTTAGAGCATACCAGTATGTTTTATTTGACTGTGTGCCACTGAGAGTCAGTGTATGGGTACGGATAGATCCTCCACATTCACTATTCATACTAATTATTGGCTTTCTTGGGCGTTTGGCGATTGTAATAGGACAAGATTGTTCACGCCCTTCGACCTTAGCTAATGCACGTATATCAATATTAGCATTCTCTGACACAGTTAAGTTTACTGGACTAACAGTGCTTGTTTTAACATTTTCATCTCCTATAACAGGATCAGTTCCGTTGGTTGTATAATAGAGTGTTCCTTCTGCAAAAGTAATGGTCGCTGTGGTATCAGACAAGTTAATTACAGGAGTAGCTGTTCTGTTTTTAAAAGTATATACTTCTGAGATAGTTGAAGGGTGAATACCATTGTAGGCTATAGCCTTAATCTTAGCTCCATCAGGCATAGTTACAGGCTCATTCCATTCTGTACTTGCATTGGATGGGTCTGCAGGTGTACTTCCATCTGTAGTATATGTATAATATAACTTTGCAGAGCTAATATTACTATTAATCTGCAATTTACTGTCACATGTAACTTCAAACTCAGGCGCCTGAGGCGAAGCAGTATTAACAACACATAAAGCTTGTTCCGACAGAACCTTTCCCATACCTGTTATAATAGCCTTAACAGTCGTTGCATCATGTTCAACTATTATTGTAGAGCCATCATAAATAGGGCTGTCAATGGTGGGGTTAGTACCATCTGTTGTATATCGTATGTCAAAGTTTGTAAATTCTGTAGTAATCTTATATGAACCTGAAGAGGCATTATAATCGATTGTAGGAGCAGGCAGCTTAGTTGATTCTAAATGCCAAATAGAGTTAGTAGAGTTACTATTATAAACACCTACCATTCCATTAGTATATAGTGAACCATTTTGACCAGAATAATACGGATGGTTGTTACCTGCAGGATTCCAATACCATCCAGCACGTCCTTGCGGACGGATATTTATGCCAGTACTAACAGAACCTGTAATGGCGAAGTTGAAATTACTGTTGGATAGAGAATAAGTACCATTATCTAAAGTTTGTAAGTGCATGGTTTTTCTTCTACCGTTTTTTGTTTCATCAGCATCATTGTTTTTGTTCGGGTCATTGGGTAATGGTACCTCGTAGATAACATATTTCCCAGTTAATGCGTGAATAACATTATAATATCCAGGTGTTGATGTACTCACAATAAACCAGATGGAATTAGCATCTTTATTTGTTTGGTATGTAGTAAGAAAAGGCTTTTCAGGATCGCCATCTGTTGTAGCATAATTTGGCGAATAATAGGCATCAACACCTTTTGCTTGTTTTGAGTCCTTTGCAGGAACAAGATACCAGCGATTATCGGGAGTCAAATTATGATTTGCATCATTGTCAATATACCATATACCCTCGAATTCCTGTCCCCAGACTTTACTGACTCCAGCGCTTTGCGCTAGAATCAGTAGTAAAATAATCAATACTTTTTTTGTTAGAATCTTTTTAAATTGCATATCTTGTTACTTTTTTTTTCTTACTTGACTGCGAGTTTTTTCTTATAATTGCCATCAATGGTCTGAACCACATATACACCGCTATTACTGATAGGTGTTTCTATTGACTCACCTGGCTTAATTGTAAAGCTACAGATAGTGATACCTTCAGCATTCACGATGCGCAATGTAGCAATCTCACGTAAATTTGATTCTACCACAATCTTCTTTGACTTAGCATAGATGTTCAGACCCAAACCCTTATCATTCTTTATGTCATCATTATGTACTTCCATATTAGTTTGTTCATCAGCAAATACAATAGATCGACTCTGTTTACGAGCACCTGCCGTATCTGTTAGTTTAAAATATGGACGGAAAGGCAATAAAACTGCATTATCTGCTATGGTATAACTGCTTCCACTTGTATCATCTGTAGCAGCATTAGTATTAAGAATGTAGGCTACATCCGTAAGTTTCTTGTTTCCATAATTTGGCATAAAGGTATAGCCATCTCCATCAGCCTTGTTAGTAGCAAGTTCTACATCACTAACATCTATATGTGCTCCTGTAGCAGATGCAAAAGTTATTATCTGTGCAGGCAACTTCGTTGGTGTAACTAATGCTGTCTTAGCTTCGTAATTACCACTGAGGTCAAACTCATAATAACGCTCACCTGGGAATCCAATGATATATGGCGTTGCATTAGCCAATCTTGGATAGTTAGTATAGTTATGCGATGAATTATAGTAAGAACCAGGATATTTATCGGAATTCATATCGCTACTATTATTGATACTATAATAATAATCCCAAAGGAACGTGTTAGTATAGACTTTTGAAGTTGTTCCTGCTGCAGGTTTTCTAAAGTCTGCTACAAAGATGCTATCTGTAATAGTTGTTCCCTCTTTCTTACCGTTGTACATACGCAACCAGTATTCATGTCCACTTGAATGATTTTCATCATTATCAGCGTAGTCATAGAAGTGCGTTATCTCACCCTTGGTGTTGGTAGTCACTATCTCTGCTGTGAATGGTAAAGATATGCCCTCCCATCCAGCAGTCTTATCAACAAATCCTGTTTTATTGGCTTTCTTTTTCCCTACATAGTTTTCTGGAATACGCTGATACCACATACGATAGTTATCATCAAAAGAATATGCTATAGGAGCGTTGAATTCTTCCTTATCTACAAGATAATGATCACGCACTGCTTTATAGCCAGATTCACCTAATTGAACCCAGTGACCACGAACTGTTTTTTCTTGGCGTAGGTTGTTAGCTTCTGCCACAGTGTGATAGTCAGAGTTAATTTCTTGATAGTCTTCCTCTATGAGCTTTGTCTTAACAGTATTTTCTGTTTCTGCCGACATTGCACTATTGGTATAAACAAGAAGGTTACGTGTCAAGTCAACGTTAATAAAGTCTGTGATGCCATCGTCATCAAGTAGAGGAGGGTAGAATCCTCCAGCAGTCTGACCATACTGATAAGATCCACCATTATAACCAGAGAAGTCAATAGCTGTCATTCCTCTATAGGCTACTGTATCAACATCATTAACCGTTAGCTTTTTATTGCTTTGAGCAAAAACAGCATTTTTGTTAAAGTAAGCCGTGCTCATAATGTTATTGCCAAAGTATGCAGGTGCACGGAAAACACGATTACTTTCTTTAGTATCCACTAACAATCCTCCCATTTTGCTTACAGAACAAGGTTCTGCTTGATGAACCTTGCCAGACACATGATTATAAGTAAGCGCTTGTCCAAAGAAGATATAGTCATCTGGCCAAATAGGATAGAAATGTTCTTTTTTGTCGCCAATCGTATCTGTATAAATTCTTTCATTCTTTGCAGAAGGAATATTGCCACTTGCATATCGGAAGTCACCATCTGCATAGCGACTTTCAACATAACTACCCACATAATTTCCATCGTAATCGTTCATCAAATATGGACCATTTTTTGATTCATAATGACCATTAGTATTGAGTGAAAGAGAACCATTATCGTTTTTCTTCTCTCCCTCAGCACCAGTCAACGTCTTAAGATAGTAGCTATACTTGTTACCACTTGCGGGTTTATTGTCACAATAACGTTTAAACAGATAGAAACCATTTAGATTGTATGTCACCTCACCATCATTGAACGCCTTCAAAGGCTTCTCTATTGGTAGACCATAAGAAGCACTACCATGAGAAGTAAACTTGTTCTCTGATGGATAGTAACAGTTAACCATATGAATTGTTCTTGCACCAGACCATGAGTCTGTAATAGGATTTCCAAATATTGGTTTACTTGTTTTGGCATCAGTAGTATTTGATGACTTAACCCAACAGTTCTCCAAATAGCCAGAACCTTCATCTGCAATTCCAGAAGTAGCAAAACTTCCTGTCACACCGAGATTATATGCTTCACCACAGAAATGTGCAAAGAGTGAGCTTGTTAGTCCACTGATGGTATGACCATCACCATGCAGATTTCCTTCAAAACATTGACCATTAGGTAGAGCCTCGTCAGCATCATCAGTATTTGGATTATCAACATTGTTGTTGCCACCGATAGAAGTCCAGGTAGTATATTTTTTCGGGCTTACATCGCTCTGCAATATAAAATCAAGATTACGAGCGCCATGAACATGACTATTTAGCAAATTGTGTCCTGCTGTTTCGCCTGTAGAAGCAGTCGTTGTCTGTAAACTAAGATCAAAGAAGTCCTTTAATAGATCAAGTTCACTCTTTGTATTATCTGATTGACATGAACGATTATCAATATATATCTTACTTGGTCGCTCAACGTCAGGTTGGTCAACATACATATGATGTTCCTTATCCTTCATTACAGCATCAAGATCATGATAGTTCGCCACCTTTAATGGAACAGGATTTGGTGAATACATTTTACCCAAATAGTTCCTTGAGTAGTAATTAATGTAATAGTTACCATTCTGATACCAGTACAGAGGGTCAACACCATTTTCGTATGGTACACCGTTACGATGTAGTTTAGCATCTTGTTCATTGCTATAAATTTCCCATCCATTGTCTAATGGTAGGTAACTACCTACGGTAACGTCTGGTGCATTCATTGATATTGCCGTTCCCGGCATTATAACATCAGGAGGAGTAATTGGACCTATAACAGGAACACCACTTACCATCTGCACGTGTACATTGATGACATGCAATTCGTTGTTAAACTTAACATTATTCCTATCCTCATTCTCATAATATGTGTACTGATATACAATTGTGTATATTCGTTCCTTCGATACATCGAGGATTTCACTTTCGTTGCTCACATAGAGTGTTGAGGTTTCAACAGGTTCTTGTCCCTGAATAATGAAATTCTTCTGTTCGTTAGGCAACATATTATATTCTGTTTCAGTTATAACAGTTCCCTTTGTAACGCTTGAATAATCTTCATAGCAATAGTAATAAATGCTACCAGCTACATCAAATGTCTTACTTACAATTCTGCTGTTATCATTGATGTCATCATAAGTATCTTTATCAACAATTTGTCCCTTGCTATATGGCACACCATGAAGTGTAAAGTTATCAACAACTATATATGCGGTATTAGCATCTGCGTCTAATTCAACACGTGTGTAATGACGTTGTTCGTTAGGCAACGCTTCATATTCTGTGTTGGATATTTTCTGCCCCACACTGTAACTTCCAAAAGCTGTTTCACAAATAGCTTCATATTCTATTGGCACTTTCTGGCTGTAAGTCGTTCCATATGCCATACGTGTTGCATTCTCCTCGGGATACTTCTCTGAATTAGCACCTGAAAGATTTAAGTACTCTGGTGATGACAGCAAATCAAATGCGTCTTGGTTGAAAGTGAAACTACCAGCGTCTCTATCTTCCTTTGAAAGTCCACACCAAGCATCAATTACATTATAATTTCGGTCTCTTTCATACTGTTGCCCACCATAATTTCCTGCTTGAACACATATATAAGCTTCTTTCATTGCTGCATCGATTTCATCCTTTAGCTTTGTGTTTTCATTCTCAGCACCAACTTCCTTTCCATATTGAGTCTTAAGTGCAGCAATCTGACTTGCAGACTTTATTTCGCCCTTACCCAAATAAACACCGTCTGCTAATTTTACAGTACTAATAGATACATATGCAGGAGAAAAGTTTGCTTTCTGGTCTGCATTAAGGATTCCATCATAAACAGTTTGAGAAATAGTAGAACCAGCATTAGCTGTTGTAGTTATTTCTCCTGAAGTATATGTAATATTGTTTGTTGCCACATAGGCAGGCTTTACATTTTCACCAAAGCCAGCTGTATAAGCTTCAACTGTGGATTTGGTGATAATATCGCCAACTTGATAATTATGTATACCGTAAACACCACTTTCTTGAGGATAATAGGTTGGTGAAGACAGATAGCCAGCGCCTCCATTTTGATTAGTCTGGTTTACACGATCAGAACCTGGATTTTCCTTTGTATAATACTTATCCCAAACAGTTGGAGTATTCATATCAAGTGTAAGTACATATCCCTGATCATGGCTGATGTTGTTTGACGAACGGAAAACATAAGACAAGCCAACGTCTTCGTTTTGTTCATTAAGGAATGGCTCATCTTCTGTATTGCGGATTATTGGTGATGTGTGTTTAAACGCATTAAAATCAGTATCATCCATTACATACGAACCAGCCTTGTAAGTAACTCCATTCACCTTACAGTCAACGCAATTAACATATGTATTTGTTACAAAATAAGAACGTTCTATTTCATTAAGTTGATGCCAATCCCACCACGTAATAACATCATTCAATTTATATGAATCATGTTCATTGTTAACAGTCACGTGATCAATCGTATTATCATCTGCATCTTTAACAGTACCAATCTTCACTGGTGTTGCATCAGTTGCCGATGTAGGCATTCTGTAAGCATATAGATTTGGTTTAACGTTAAGTAGCTGTAGGCGTCCATTTGAGGCTGCTGTAATTGTGAGGTTAAGCTGTGATTCTTTATGATAAGCTGTTGCAGAGCCTGTATATGCAGAAATCACTTGATCGTAAAGATAGACTTCACCTTTAACATACCAATAGTGTGCCACAGAATAGGGTGAGCGATTTGGATCATAAGCATTATTAGTAGGGTAGCAGTCATCTACAATATGCTTTGTATTATGAATAAAGTTTCCAGATGTCTGCCATGTCTTTATGCTATAAGCGTCATTGCTGCCACTGATGGTTCTTGAATTCGCAGACTCGCTAGCATTAGTTGGCTCGTCAGCAATAGTATAGCAGAAACGTTTATATGTAATCGCTTCATCATTTGTCTGCTGGTTATATTCTGACAAAAGAACATTCTTCTTATTAGGGAAATACTTAGGTACACGGTGTTCGTTTTTCGCATACACGAATCCACCACCCATGACCTTATCTTTCTTTACATTAATGAGGTCAAGGCCAACAATACCTGTAATATAACCATAGTTTTTCTCGTCTTTATCTTCACTTTCATTAATCAATTCCAAATGAACTCCTGAAGCTAAAGCTACTTGATGAGGACACTCTGCTAAATTACGGATACTACTTGTAGAGTTGTCTGCCTTATATGAATAGTAGGTTGTTTTCCCATCACCTTGATATGGCAGATTGGGTTCTACCTTCGTATTGATAGCAGCTCCCTCATAAGCATCATCGAAATGTTGATCACTTGTCAAATTACCAAGATAGTTTACAACACTGTAAATTCCAAAGTAATTACCATGAACAGCGTCATCTGGATTTGCATAATCTTCATCGGAAATAGGATTTGGCTTAAGAACCATATCGCTTGCTATGATCGACTTTTTCTTATTCAGCGACAATTCACCTATGCGATTGATGGTATAATCCATATTCTGCTCCGTATCAGCCACTCGGTCTTTTGCACCTTGTAGCACCATACGACTACCAAACACACCACAAAAATCAGCACGCTGAATAGTGTTCAATAAACGACCTGCGTAGATTGAACATATTCCAAAAGGAGTAAATACGCTTTCAACCTGAGTGCCATATATACTCAGCAATTTAAGATATACATCCTCATCTATCTTCTCGCCTAACGCATAAGCTCTTGAGTCAGGCTCTCCATCCTTTTTGAACACTTTATTGGCTTCCTTGCACTCATATTTCAGCCTGAAATATGCTCTCTCACGATTAGTAAGAGAACGATATGTTGCAAGGTCAATCTGTTGGTCCATGCTAAAATAGTCTGTACCATAGTTAGTTATATTCAACTCACGATAACCATCTACCATAGAGAAGTTTCCACCTCCATATAGTCCTCCTGTGTGCTCTGTACCAATGGTTATAAAATCACGATGAAAAGCATCATATAGTGTTGCTGTAACATTTCCATATACTGTTGTTGCATTAGCATAAGTCTTGTCGCTGTTTGCAGACACATTTCCACCTCCAAACACAGCATTATGGATCATTACACCTCGATCAACCTTCGCATCATTTACTATTTCTTCAGTAATAAGCTGATTCCATGCCGCAGGCCACTGTTTTATTGTTGCACCACTTGCTTCTACATATTTTTTCTTACCAAGTGTGTTCAAATATTCTGTAGGCATATAATCGTAAGCCTGATATTCTTTTCCTTGGTACGAAATAGTGTTACCTGGTTTCACTTGCAAATATGGAGACACAACAACCTTGCAATCCTCGGTAAGAGAACCATCTTCTTTCTTATAATACACATGACCTGGTGAACCAGTACTCTCTGGGTGTTCCATAGTGTAACTATAAGCACTACTATAAACATAGCCGATATCACCTCCACCAAATACATTACCATATTCTTTAGCTATTCCATCATGTGTTCCTATCTCACCACCATGAATATACACCTCTGTTTGACCAAATACGTACCCATCTGTATATAGTTCATGGCCTAGTCCATATTTCAGTTTGTTGTAACCCTTTCCTCCACCAAATACGTTACGTAAAACATGACCATTATATAATTCAATATGAGTTTTACCATTCTTGAAGACCTTATCAAGGTCGCGCACAACACCTGTTGTCTGCTTTGTTGTTCCACGTCCTATGGTTGCAATCTCGCCACCTCCATGCAAACTGTTACGAATGATACCACCATACATCCTTATATTGGTGAAATCAACGCTACTTAAATCATCATATCCTCCACCAAAAGCGTTACCACAGTCTTCCAACCTGTTCTGAGGATTTTCTCCAAACCATGTCTCATCATCAAGTTTCTCTTTGTAGTGATCATGATAGTTAGTATAATTCTCACCCTCTTTATCCTCAAACACATATCCAATATATCCGTTATTAATTATAAGGTTTGCTGTTCCAAAAACAGCACCACCTTCACCGCCACTATAGGCATTACGCTGTATGGCAGGAACTCCCTTCGTATAAGTAAGAGGCGAAGGTAAATCCGTATATGGCTTCTGTTCATCACGAAGGTCATTACGAATACCAATAACTACATGGGTTTCTCCTAAAACATCAGCTTCAGTTTCACCAGCAATAGGGAGGTATTTATCATTTCCATTTACCATAACAGTTGCCCCTTGGTGTTTCCCCACACTACCTTGCCAGCCACCGCCATAAACATTACGAGCTGTACCACCTTCAATGTAGGCATATGTACCAGCAACAAAATAGTCCTGATTATCTATTTCTACCGAGTTTTCTTCCACTGTCTTTGGCACATAGCGGTTCATTACTGATCCAACAGTACCTCCTGCATAGATATCCTTCTTAACCTCACCACCAAATAATCCTATATATGTAGTGCCATAAACATCACCACTACCATCTTCATCACTATAACCATATCCACCAGCATAAGCATAACCGCCTATAAAAGCAGGACCACTGGCTTTATCTACAAGATTTACATCAACAACAGCTCCATCATAAATATAAACATTAGTGTTGAACTTGCCGGTTTCATTAGCAATACCAAGTATGTTTGATTTTACAATAGGATCATCCAGACCAAGGTCAGAATAGTTTTCACCCATAGAGAGGTCTATTTCCTTAGGTTCACTTGGTTTATTGTTGTTATCTTTTTCTGATTCTGAAAGCTCATTCCATGCTGCAAGTTTGTTCTGATAATCAGAAAGAAGTTTTTCATAGGCAACAGGTTTCCATTTTTCAACGGTGGCCTTATTCATTACCATACCAGCTTGACCACCTCCGTAAACTTCAGCCACTTTTGCTCCATTTTTGAGGTTTACCTCTGTATATTGTGACCATGTATTAGCTCCATAGCCTGCACCATAGACAGTAGCATACTTACCAATATTATTATTATCAAGTTGTCCTGTATATACAGGGGAAGAAATGTTTACCCTTCCATATAATGTACGACGATAAGCGTTATTGCCACCATAAATAGCCCCTTCAACAATAGCATCTGCACTATTGTAGTTAACATTAGCCTCATAAGCATCACATCTTAAGCTGATATTATCACCATATCCTCCACCAAAAATATTATTCAAATGAATAGTAGAACCATCAGGTACATTAACAACAGTACGACGAGTGAATCCTGTTTTATGACTTGCACCATATACAGCATCTATATGACCACGCATAAGATCAATTATAGCAGATTTTTTATCAAGTGCTATTTCTGCTGCATTAGATTCAACTTTTTCACCACCCATACCTAAGCCACCCCAGGCGCCTGCACCAAAGACTTTCATGCTTTTGTAGTTACTCATATCTTGTGGAATATCTACAAGTACGTAACTACCATTTTGCATCTTATTACTATCAAAATCACCAGAAATGCCCTGACTACCGCCATATACATAGTTAACGATATTCTTTTTGTTAGGATTTCTTAATACTTCAGTACTCATAGGACGAAAATTCACAAAAGAATTCTCCATATATGGCTTTGAACGAGTATCATCACGTACATATCTGCTATCGGAATAATCATAAGTTCCATAATGACCACCACAGATGGCATCAGCATACCCTTGATTATACTCTGTATAGGCAGATGCTTTTACTACATGCGGATTTGCAGCATCAGCTACATTAGTTTTATATATCTTACTCCTAATATCAAAATTATTTATATCGTTAGTTACGTTTGAATCGTAGGTACGCAGGCGAGAAGAAAAATCAGCCGAGTTCATTATCTTGCCACCTAAGTTATTACCACCGTAAACCATGTCACGTATAAAAGGGAATCCATCAACTTCGCCAATAACAACACCCTTTTCGTCTTCTATTTGATGATGATAACCAATATATGTTTCAGTATGTCCCATAATATCAGCATCACATGAACCCGCAAAAGAGTTAAATACACGGCCATTACCCAAGTTTACAACTGTATTTCCTACAATAAGCCCCTCATAACTTCCACCATATAAGAATTCACATTCTGGCATATTTGAATTATAATCAGAACCCAACGAAACACCAGGCGCAGCACCTTTCAAATTTACATGGCAACTATATGCTGGATTGTATTTATATGTTTTGTTATTATGCTCATATGTCAAAGCATCATCTCCATCATTTGATTTGCCGATAACACCCTCTTCACTTCCACCAAATATTTGGAAAGCATAACCTCTATTCATGTTCACAGTAGTACTTCCCCAAATCTCTGTATCAACACCTTTTCCACCACCGAAAATATTCAGTGACTTACCAAAAACATCCATACCTTGTTGATTTAGAACAACACCTGTTCGACGTTGTAAGATATGGTAGTGTTCATCAGTGTACCCCAATGCAATATTATGATAAAGGCTGTCTTCACCATTAATGCTATTTACAGCAACCTTATCAAAAAGTCTTTCACGGTCAATAATTGACGAATTAATGTTAATAGTTACATTTCCATTCACAACTCCACTTGTGTAACAACCTCCGTAAATATTACCACCAACCAATCGACGATTCATATCATTTTCATTGGCATGTATAGGATTATCAACAGAAGTTGGTCTTTCGTTTTCTGTTATGGGCTTTACTGGAGTATCACCAATATATGTATTCCATTCCAAATAGCGATGGCCGTCTGAACTATCAATAGTCCAACGCTTTGGCTCAACTGTCAAACCAGAAAGATTGAGTTCTAGTTTATCACCTATTGGCTGATTAGTTTGTTCTGCATCATATCCCTCATAATCACCTATAAGCCCACCTATATATTCAGCATTATATAATTCTGTAGCTTTAACTTTGGCATTGTTACAACCACCAACCAACTTATCATAGATGATCACTTCATGATTAAAATCAACAGTCATCTTTCCTGGAACAAGAATACTACCCACATTACCACCGCAATAGAATGAACCGAATTGGGTAGAGTAGGGAATATAATCGTTAAGATCACCACGTCCTGTTGACTCAAACAGAACATTTGGCTTTACCTTCATGGCACAGCCCTCCATATATTTGGCAAAGGTAGTAGCATCTGTCAACTTCATTTTACTGAAATTGGTGACAGTGCCATCTGGTGCGATTTTTGTGCTGGCTAATGTACGTAATACGCCTTCACCTCTACCGGTAACAGCATCCTCAGCCTCATTATATTTGATCATATTCTCACCATTGTTGCCAAGGAATACTTTATCAATAGTTACATATGAACCAATTTTTAAATGGGTAGAACTCTCTTGTTCTGAAGCAGACCCTTTTCTATTAGTCTGTGTGCGCAAAGAAGCACTGTTTCCACCTACATAGAGAGCTCCTTCTACAACAACAGGCTTTGCCTCTGTACCTTTGACAAGTATAGATACTGTCTCTGCATTTGGTCGGAATATATTTAGGGCCTCGGCAGACTGCAAACCTGTAAATTGATTACCTTCAAGACCTAAAATTTTATTTGGATCGTAGTATAAATCATGCCATCTTGGATCCGCAGCTAATTTGGCATTGTCAGTATAAGCATAAGAACCATTTCCGCCACCATATACATTACCATGGATAGTCGTAAAGATACCTACTGTATTACCACCATATACATTTCCAGAAATGTCGTTTCCTCCATAAACATTATTCACATCTCCTCCCAGAATTCTTACGCGTGCAGCATAACCACCTGGAATATTTCCAGGATTATCACTAGGATCTAATTGTATATCGGCATATGGTACAGGACGATTATCGTCATTATCATACAGAGGGAGTACATCTGCTTTTCTACAGCCACCATATACGTTATCAATCTTCATTCCTGAGCCTTCTACTTGCAGCAGAAGTCCTTCGTGGCTTGTCATACGTCCTTCGTTACCACCACCATAAAGGTCACGAACAGCACCCCTTTGCAGATTCCACCTTGGACGAATAGCCATATCGGCTTTGTTGTTGCCACCAAATAGACGACCTATCTGATAAGCATCACTATTTGGGTAAGAAAAAGTAGTATTAATGCCCATCAAATTTTCCAAACGGGTATTGTGCAACAATTCACCTGTAGTATCTGCATGTGGATTAGTTATATCTTTAATACTATAAACAACATTACTTGGATTGTCAATATATACCATGGTTCTATCGGTTATCGTGGCATTGTTACCTCCACCATATGCATACACGATAGAACCACCCATAATTTCAAGATACGTCTTTTTTAATGCAGGCGCAAATAAATCGTCTGTTGTTGAGATTATAGGTGCCTTTCCTGCGTTATATGCTTCTTCAGATTCATAAACATTATGATTCTCATCAACATCTTTATAGTAATACTCACCATTACCTCCGCCAAAAAGTTGACCAATATATATAGGTTTATTACCAGGCAATACATCACCTGCTTTTATCTTTACATCATCGGTAGTTTTATTAAAGAGTGGATCAGCAGCATGTGCAGCAGCAATCTCCTCTGCCGTATATTTAACATCCTCTGTTGCTGTCTTGCTCGATATGCGTACAAAAGCATTCCAAGAACCATCAATGTTATTCTCAGCTGCTTTTGTTAACGATGCAGGCAAATCAAATGTTCTTAGATTAGTACCTATTGTACCAGCTATATCATTACCACCATATACATAGTTTATCAAGATGTAATTTGATGCATGTTCACCATCAATGTTGACATAAGAATTACCAGCAACATTTGCAATACGTGCACCACCATATACTTTATTCAAGTCACCAGCTCTCACAGTGACCGAAGTACTGCCACCGACATTACCTTCATTACCTCCTCCATATATATTTCCTCCAACAATTATCTGTGCTTTTGATGACGACACAGAAAAGAACACGAGCAACAGTATTACAAGTTTTCCGAACGTGCTCGTTAAAGTATTATTTATAGTGTGTAATGATAACATATTCATTCTATTGTCATTATAGGGTTATTTAGATCATCATCCGATAAATTATATAAATAAGTCGGAGCTATAGTAATAGTTAGTCTTTTCTTTATTCCATGATCCATACCTGCTACCTTTAATCTATTTGTTGCAGTACAGTTGTGACGCAGAATTTCTGTTTCACTTGTATTATATACATCGTATGTACAAGTAAGAGTGAGATTATTACCATCTGCATCAAAAGTACAAGGAGCACAATTTATAGGACCAAACACTACATCGTTAGCAGTCGTAGTAAGTAGCACATCGGAATCTGTGCTTTTCAATATTTCCAACGATTCAGTGTCGCCACTATCAGTGTCTGTGTTCTTAGAATATACAACTGTGTTTGCCCCTAAACTATTTCCTGTTCTAAATTTAATAGTAGCATTCACTTTCTCACCGTACGACGAATTAAGTGTAATAGTCTTTAGCTTTATATGTCTAAGCATATTATATTCTTCATCAACATTAAACTGGAGTATAAGCTGACTATATAGATGGTCCATAAGAAGATTTACATAGTTCTCGTTATTTAGACCTGATAAGAAACTGTAATTTCCTTCTATAGGCTCTGTATAGGCTTCGACAGTCTGTGTGGCATCTACTTTCTGAACTCCAACAACAACACATATATCATCATTAGGAAACATCGGCAATCCTTCAAGAACAACATCTGCTCCTGAAGCATAGCTTCCGCCATTAGATGGCTTTGATATTGTTTTGTTTTTAGCAATATCACTTGGCATAAAACCATATATGTAATATTGAGTTTTCTCACCTACATGCACACTATTGTTATCATTTGTCCAACCTGTACTGAATGTTCCTTCTGAGAATTTTTCATCCTCTGTCATAACATATAGTTTTATAGAACCTTCTGTGACGTGAGTTATATCTCCTGATACACGCGACACAGATGATATATGAAGAGAACTGCCATGATTTTCTGCTATGACATCTCCCTCAGAACAAGCTGTCAACAACACTATAAGTGACATCATTATGCCGCTCAACAATCCTGTAATATATCCTTTATTATAGTCCACTATAAACACATTCAATTACCAGTTATTCACTTTGGGGTTTTCCAAATCTTCTGTCCACCCCTTGACATCAACCACGTTTAACTTCAAATCACCATTTCCTAAAAAATAGCCATAGACTATCCATGAATGATTACGCGTAAAGTCACCTGCTGTAGCCATAGCAAAGCTGGCTGTCTTATCTTTGTTACCAGCTTCTGTTACTATTGTATATGCGATGGTTCCTTCAAGTTTCTTATCTGATTCTCGTAAATAGAAAGCACCTATTTGTGTGAGGTCGGGCTCACCAGGCCCGTCAGGATCTAACAATCCTCTATTAATTTTGTTTTCATAAGCCTGTCCTGTTTCAGACGTGTACGCATAGGTTATAGGATTATCACAACTATATATTGTTGGTGATTCTATTACAGGAACAAGTGTAGCTTGAGGCTCATAATCATTTTCGTCAGCTACTTTAATACGCATTTTAACTACTGGATAAACACCATTCAAAAATAGGTATTCCGCATTTGGCAACATATTCGCCTTAAGCATTATACTTAGGTTTTTTATGGTTGGTGGGTTATTATTCGACTTGGTGAAAACAAAACGAATTTTTGAAACGGCACGCACCAATTTTACATTATTAGTTGCCACTGTATATACAGGGGGTATGCCAGATATCACCTGATTTTCCAATATACCAGACATTGGTAGTCCATTGCTGGACACAGTGCTAACAGGAGCAGTTGCACCAAAATAAGCTGTGCCAATACCTGCTGATTTTAAATCGGCAAGAGTTGTTTCTTTGCTAAGTTCTGATAGTCCACAACTTTCTTTATTTGCTACAACATATATATCAACATTAGGTTTCTTTGGTAGTTCAGCAAATTGATTACTGATTTCCATTGCTATCTCTTTTTGTCCACTAAATGATAGATTATCTAAATGAATATATCCAACTCTTTTGTTTGGTAGCTCATGCTCAAATACCCACACATCAATAGTGTGTATCTCCTTCTCGGCATCTGTAGCATCAACATAGCCAATACCTGCACGTACAACTACAGGACTATCAGGAGCGAAGAGGTATATTTTAAGCACTGGGTTTCCTTTAGGTCGTACTTCTTCATCTGTCGAAGAGCTACAATCTGTCAGAAAAAACAGTAGCAATAAACTACCCAGCAAGTATTTTATTATATTCTTTTTTTTCATTACCTTATCAATACTCTTGTATCAATTATTCCAGTCTTATAACAGTAGGAGTAACTCCTTCCCATTGTGGAGTTGTTTCTACACCTATTTCCAAGTTACTCATCAGCAAGTTAGGTGGAACATTATATGCTCTTGCAAGAGAAGAAACAGTCATGTTTACTGTAGTGATATAATCTTTAGTAAAAACCTGATCTTTATTCTCAATATTCACATTAGGATCTTCGAAGTTGTATAATGCGGGGTACACCTTTCCAATCAAATAGAATCGTGTACCTTGATAAATAGTTCCATCTATACCTTTAAAGTCTGCACCATTATTTTGAAACTCTAATATGATATTTACATCATCTTTTTTATAGCTTTGAAAAACCAACGTATTACATCCAGGTTTCCAATCACTCTGTGCTGTAAGGTAGCTGTCTGATTCTACTTGATTATCATATATAAACATTACATCTGCATCAGAAACAGTACCTTGTTGTATCTCCTTAGGCTCAAATCTGTAATCTAATGGGTGCTGTCCGCACACAATTATACCCGTGAGCGGAAACGTTGTATTGTTCACTGATACATCATTACCTTCTGCATCCTTTAGTGTTGCTGATAGTGCCTTGATGTTTACTTTTAATAGAGCTACAGCATACTGAACAGGATTGGTAATAACAACTGTTTTAGTATTAAGCGTAACAGATGTTTTGTTGAATGAATGGATAGCTAAAACTTTGTCCCATGCTGTTCCTGATACATCTGATACAGCATCATTATATGTTGTAGATAAATCAACTATTTCATCAGATGTCTTTATTTCGCTGGCACCAAAGAAATAGAGTGGGGCAGGATAAGTAAATCGAGCCATGGAATTAATATTGTCAAGTGTTGTCGCACGAATTTGGGGTACAAACTTCTTGACAGTCTCATCACCCACTTTAACGTCAGCCCAACGAAGTATAGCAGCGCCGTCTGGCAACTCTAAATTGCGTGGGTATCTGTAAGAGCTCATTGCCTCTAATTTCTCTGCAGCAACTGCATCAACAGCATCCAAAACAGCAGAATATCCATTGTTCTGCAGTTCATGGATACCTGTCCTAATCGCTTCAATCCATTTCTTCAGGTTTGCAGTCGAACCAGGAAGTGGCTTCCCATCGTTAGTAAATTTATTAAATAGCTCTTTTAAATCAGAATCCAATGAGTTATTCCACCCTCCTGCTTCGGCAATGGCAGTCATATAGTCTGCAAGAGTTTGTGCCTCGGCAGGTGCATTACTGATATCTGGATATATTTGTTCAAGATTGAAAGAAACATCCTCTTGATAGTCATTAATATCATTTATGTTTTCTGGGATATTCTCAATAATGCTGCCATTATACATTTTAGAACTGGCGGTTACAGAAGCAGGTTTACTTGCAACGTTACCATATATCAGAAAACCATTAACTCCTATGTTTAAACTGCAAAAATTAGAATAATAAAACCGTGAATTGGGGTTTTCCTTGCTTATTGGTTCCTTCCAAGTCACATCTATCTGTGCAGGATCATTATTAATTAGTGGTATAAACCGCATAGATCTTGGAAAGCGAAGAGTTGTTTCTGTACTCGCTATCACATCAGAGCTCATACGTGACAAACTACCTTTATGGTGCGGAGATAGGACGTATGCCATTTTAACGTTGATATGTTCATCTTTTGTGATGTTCTCATCAACATTATTACAACCTACAGACAAAATTGTTGTTGCCAACAGCACTCCTATTATTTTATTGTCACTATTCATATTACAATTCTGGATTGTAAGTTCCACCTTTTTTCCAATCGAGAGTAACACTTATACCAACATTTGGCGTTTCACTCTCTATCTGTCCATTCTCACCAACACGAGCCTTGATTATTTTCAACTGACCTGCACGTAATGGTTCTTTTATGTGCAGCACAGTTTCTGTTGTTGTGTTGTCATCCATCAACTGATATATACGGAATTCCCACAATGTCTCTTCTCCTGGATTTGTAATAAAAGGTTCTGTTGTTTCTATCACAGAACGTGATTTTGCTCCTGGATTAAACGATGGTAGATTAACCGAAACAAACCCAACGTATCTGCTATCGTTTGACATTATTCTATTTGTGCGAACAATAGGGGCAGACTTTTTATATTCATATAAGCTATCAGATACATAAAATGCGGTTGCAAAGCCTGTTGTAAACACACGCATATTGCTTATATCGTGTCCTTGCGGGTCAATCATCAAAACAGCCGAACAATTTGCCATATATAATCTAACATTAAATGTTTGATCAATACCTTCTATCATCTCCATCATCTGTCTGGCTGTAAATAATCCTGTATTTTGTGATTCTATTGTATCAGAAGCCACCTGATGAAGTGACGACATATGACATTTATCAGCATTTTCCTGTTTTATCACTGAGTTATCGTCTATATTAGCTAAAGCCAAATGCATATACTTACGACGTGGAATGAATAGTGTGTAACTATGCTCTGAGTCGTTCATAATGTGCTTATCGTGATATAATAGGGTAGAGTCACCTGTGACACCATAAAAAGAGAGGTTGACATCTTTAGCAAAATCGGTGAAAATAGTACTCAAATGACTTTTCAACATCTCTGCAAATGATTCATCTGCATGTGTGTCTAACTGTGTGTGTATCTCAGTAGAAATATTAGTTATCAACTGCAACTCGTAGTTAATTTTAGTTTGCTCACCACAGTCGTCCTGATTCTCATCTATCATAGAACATCCTGTGAGGACTATTGCAAAGATAGCCCCCACAAGATAATATGCTATGTTCTGTTTAAGTATCAATGTCTCGTAGTGTTATTCACCAATATTTACATTAAATGTCAAACCGGCTTTCCATGCCAAGTCAACAGAAATACCAAAGAGCATCTGTATAGAACGCAAGTCAGGAATTGTTGAATAGGCATTTTTCAAACAGTTCTTTTGAAGCGTGAATGTTGCAACTGTTTTTGCATCACGTATGAACACACGATTGACATTGTATCCTGTGTCTGTTGTATCAAAACTCTTATGGTCTGCCCATGTTATATCACCTCCATCTGCTGGGTTAAGAGAGCCTATAAGATAAAATTTCTGACCGCTCTTTATTTTACCACTTGCACCATAGAAATCCTTATCAGCTGTCATTTCAAAGGCAATATTCACAGATGACTGAGTACTCTCTGTTGTGTAATTATCCATAACAAGAGTATAGTTGGTTGCTCCATCTGTTGTCAAAGCTGTTCCTGTATCAGAAATCTTATCGTATATTACTCTTGATGCATTGTTAGCCAAAGGTAGGTAGTCATATCCTGAATTTGTAGGCTGACCACCAATCAACATACCATGTACTTTTAGTGTGATAGACTTAGCGTCAGAAGTTCCATCGAACACATTATTAGCAGTAACTCCTCCAGTAACATTATTTGCGTTATCTTCCAATGCATTTGTTGTGGTTCCAACACCTTCTCCCAATTTGATTGTTGAAATAAGCTGAGCGGCACCATAAGTAATATTATCTTTCATTGCCACGGCACGTGTAGCAGCACTAACAGCATCGTCATTCCATCCTGTCCAGTTACTTGATGTTACCCATGCCGCAGATGTTGTAGGATAGTCAGAATTATGCTTACCAACAGTAGACTGCCATAGTCCAGAGTTACAGTAATAGGTCAACTGTGATGGATATGTGAAATTATTGTATGCTGTAGAAATGGTTGCAGCACCCATGTGACCATTATTGGTATAAGCAAAGCCATTTTCTGTGCTATATGTAATTACAGCAGAACCTGCAGGGAGATTCTGTGACTCAGGGAAACTGTTTGTTCTAAAAGTGTCTCCAGTGCCACCTTCCTTATAGTTATTATTCCATTCATATATATAAGGTGTAGTCGTACCAGTCTTTGTTACATCAAAATATTCTGCTATAGCGTCTAATATCTTCTCTGCCAAAGCCTTGGCATCAGCATCGTCTTCTTCGGTATAGACATCTTCCACAGATTCAAATAAGTCTTTAACCATATTAAGAATAGCAACACTTGATCCTTGACGAACATCACCACCTTGCGCTTGGTTAGTAAACTGATTGAATGCGTTACCCAAAGCCTTTAGATGAATGTTTGTTGTGTTATATAAAGAAGACCACTTATGTTCATCATCAACTTTGGCGTCTTTAATACCATTAAGAATAGTAAGAAGCTTAGACTGGGGATCAGTTATTGTTGTTTCAGTTGATATAATAGGCTCCAACGAAAATTTGATATCTGTGTCAGCAGATGGACTTGTACAAACTGTAGATGCTGTAGCCAAGTTGTTTTGCAAAGAACCCTTAGCAAACTTGTTATCAATACTGTTATGAGCAGTTGCATAAAACAGGAAGTTACTTGTACCCACTGGTATATACATTGTATATACCTTACTTGAGCTATTGGTAAGTGTAGGGTCACTTCCATCTATAGCAGGTCCAGTATAGGAAGATAATGTTAGCTTGTTAGACGCATCCATAGTATTTACAGTGGCTGGAGCACCTGCATAACAGAATAGATTCATGTTATTAATGCCCTGGAACAAGCCCGCACCAGCGTCACCAGCAGTCATACGAGAGCGTTCGCCTGGTTGCGTAACATTGATAACAAACTCCGTTTTGACCGCATTTGTTACAGGATCATAATTCGGATTATTTTCCACATCATCATTTGATGAGCAAGCAGTGAATGAAACTGCACTTACGAGTACTGTCGTACTGAGTAAAGAAAACTTAAACATTTTTTTCATCTTATTTATAATCTTGATTCATAGTTTCATTATATTATGTAGGTTCTGTAGAGCATCTGTATTGCCATGATTAGCAGCACGCTGCAAACATTGCAAAGCCTCCTCACGCTGACCACAAAGCCAAAGCGCTACACCTAAAGCATTTTGGGCTCTTTCATCATCACGAACGTTAGACAGCAAACGCAAAGCCTCATGATGACAATCACTACAGTCGGTAGTAAGCAGTTCGCTTGCCTCATTTATAATTTGTGCATTTTTATCAGGTACATCATCATAGTATATCTTGATTAAACCTGAATAACGCTGCTCTTTTAGCATACGATTACGAATAAATTCCCAAGTACGTCCTCCATCCAACCTACGTAAACGTTTTTCACGAAGCTTGCTATCATCTACATTATTAATAATATCAACAACTTTTTTTAAGTCGATGCCATTATCATAACCTTTTGAAATAAATCCCTGAACACTGTCGCTAAGTTCCATCCAAGCCTCGCCAGCACCTACAGTTTCAAAAATTGAATCTGCAACATTCACCTCTTGCTGGATATAATGTTGTAACGCCTGTGCACGGTTTACAGAAAGTTTCTGGTTATATACGGGATTTCCTTCTACAGATGCGAAACCAACAATTTGTATTTTTCTAATTATACAACTTGTGTCGGCTATCATATTGCGAGTGAGGTCAACGATACGCTTTAATGTCTGCAAATTGTTGCGATAGGCGGGATACAACTTTGAGTTTCCGACACCAAAATAAACAAATAAACCTTTTATGTTCTTAGTTTGAGGTGTATTTAGGTATGGAGTATAATTTGAATACGACTCTACAAAGTCGGTATCATTTTTTAACTGTAGCTGGAATCTACGTTCAGGAACGTAAGACAAAACAGGCTCAAATCGCTTTTCTGCTTCATTGGAGATACTAATCTCTGGGATAGACGACATATCAGCCTCTGAAGACATTACTGCACGACCAGGAATATTATATACAATGCTCAGGCCTAACTGAGGCAAAATAAAGAATTGATTTTTGTTGCCAATCTTTGTGCCACAATGTTCACATTTATATCTATTGAAACTTGTATAGCCCAAAGCGACACCAGCAAAAACTTCGAGATTCCAAAAACGTCCTAAAGGCCATGAATAGCCATAATATGCTCCAACTGCACCAAGGTCACCTTGACGACGTTCATTACGAACAGATTTCCATAAACCGAATGGAAATGTAACGCCACCAACATTATAGTGACTATAAATAAGATTAAAGCCAAAAAAATGATGGATATTAACAGAGTCCGTCCAATAGCGTATATCTGGCGAAATCAACAAATGTTTCCACTTCCGGATTGCTTGATCATTCGTTGGCCATGGATTAAACCCTACAGTGAATCCCATCGACCAATGCTGCGACAAACCAACACCAATACGAAAATTAGGTGTCAATGACGCATCATAAAGCAAATTATTGCTTAACGTCAGGTGTTGGGCAGTCGCTAAATGCGTACTGAATAACAGTATGAATAATATTTTTAAACGGTTAATTGGTTTCATCGTTGTGTGTTTAGTGTATATACTTGAATAAGTATAGCAACAAAATTATATAAAATTGTCAAATAGATTACTTATGCACGTGACTACCTTTTTTAATTTCGTCATTTTTGTCTTTAATTTTGTCAAAAACTCCTAAAATATGGATACTGTACAATATTTTAGTAAGCATAATTTATTATTGTTTTAAGCCACAAAAAATAGCACAATTACAGCCCTGGATTTTAACATCGTCCAATGCTTTTCAATTTGTCAAAACCACTTTATTTATAGGGGAGGGGAGGACACCTCCTAACGATTAAAAGCGCCTCATCACTCTTTTTCAGCTATACTATTGTCTATAGTTTTTCGATAATCTGACGGAGTCATTCCAAAGGCATTTTTAAAATTACGAATAAATGTAGCTGCACTTTTAATACCACATGCTTCTGCTATGGCGTTCATAGTATATTCCGGATGCTCTTTCATAAGAGCAACAGCATAAATCATACGTTTACTATTA
Source organism: Prevotella sp. UBA4376 (assembly GCA_002391185.1). GTDB lineage: Bacteria > Bacteroidota > Bacteroidia > Bacteroidales > Bacteroidaceae > Prevotella. The sequence continues at coordinate 2,031 of DGRY01000179.1, read as the reverse complement.
ATATACCCACTAACATTCATTGATGTGTATTTATTAATAATAGTTGCAAGAACATTTTTATCCACACCCATCAAGTGCATCAATTCATCGCGACCAAAGCCCTGCTCTAAGAATAATTTCTCCTTTGATATTCTGTTATCGGCTTCTTCAAAAATATGTTTATATTTATCCTCTTCTTTTTCTTTATTGTAAGAATTAGTGTTTGCTTTTATAGAATCATTATTAGACAAAATATTATGATAATATACTAATCTTTGCATTGCAGCCGACATCTGGCGATTGCGTTTTCGCTCACGCAAATCATAAAATAAAAGGATTACAGAGATGACCACCAGCATAACAACCACAATCAAGATTATAGTTAACATCATATTACGCTGCGACATCTTCTGCTCACGACTAACAGCTTCACTTACAGAATCAAGACATTGGTTAGAGAACTTTAAACGTAGTGAATCCGCAACATCAAACATACGTTTATAGCACATGGTTGCAGCCTTATAGTTTCCCATCTCACTATACATCTGTGCCTCGCTACTCAATATTTGCACCATAGTAAGACTGATTTCATTTTTATCATCTACAATAATCTGCTTTGAGATTTTAAACATTTCTTGCAACTCTTTATACATCTTTTTATGCTGCATATAAGTTTGCATATAATGCTCTACGGTAACATCCTTTACGCCTAGCTTTTTACCTAAAGCATAGTATTTATCAGCTTCATCAATCCGTCCTATTTCTGTAAAAATCCATGTTCTTATAGAATATAAGCGATATAAAGCCAGCTCTTTACTATTGGCAAACGTATGCCAATAACTATGGCGAATACTCTTTTCCTGCTCAATAGACATATGCATAGCCTCTTTGAACCGCCTATCCCTTATATACATCAGAGATAAATCTGCATAGAAACGACTAAGTTCATTATTACGATATCTATAATCAGAATGCTTCATAGTATTAACTGCTTCAAAGCACTTTGCGTAACTTTCACGCACACTAATGCTATCATGTAATCGCTTACCTAAAGCAAATTGTGCTATAGCTACATATCCATATTGCTGTGCTTTTTTAGCCTCCTGAATGACACGATATGCCGTTTCCGCCAAGTTTTTCTCTTCGCCGAGAATATCATACGAGTCCATCAAGAATTTTAAAATTTTCAACCTTATATGTATGCTATCACGCAATGACTTATCATCTGGAATATTCTTATAATAATTCACAGCATGCCTATACAAATGTGCCTTAAAGTATAGATTTCCTTTCTCCATTTCTGCCTTCCAATTAGGTATTATATGGCGATTGGACATAGTTTCAATAATATTCAAAGCTTTTGGTAGATTAGTCGAACTAAGTCTGTAAGCATTTGTAATAGTAAGTTGAGTATCAGAATGTTGTTTAGCAGACATAGTTGACACTGCAACAACAAGAGCAAATATAATTAGTAAATAGCGTTTTAGTTTCATGGAGAGTCAATTTTATTTGCTAACAAAGGTAATAAAAAATAATACAAGTAATAGTTATATTAACTTTTTTAACTAAAGTTTTTTTATTTTTCATGTGTAGCTAATTACTTATTTTGTCATACATGCCACCTTAAACAAGAAATACAAGTTAAAGTTGTTGTGCTATTTATCATAATCACGATTATAAGTGTGTAAAAAAGGCATATATCTTGTGTCATGATAACGTATAAGTAGCATATTAGCAGCATATAGACAGCGTATTGCCAGTATATAGGCAGCATATTACTCCTCTATATGTTCAGTTGTTGCTCAGCATTCCTTCAGTTCATCTGCAGTATATGTTCAGTGTATCACTGGACAAGTACTGGACATATACTGGACAAATACTGTACAAATACCGAACAAACATAGAGCCTGATGCCTTGTTAAGAGGGCGTTAAAGCGAGGCTAAGGTATGGCATCGTAATGGAACCGAATTGATTCATCACGCCACAAAGATACGATTAAGCGAGTGAAATACAAAATAAATACTTTTTATTTTTATTTCCGAGCGGGAGTA
>DGRY01000075.1:4346-6147 GCA_002391185.1 Prevotella sp. UBA4376 | reverse complement strand
TAATGAAAGATTTAAATATTATATCGGCATTGCCGACTAATCTTCAATGTTCAATTTTCAATCTTCAATAGCATTGCTTGCAATGCGTTCGCCGGTGCATCCGAATAAACGAGGGAAGTAACTTTGAAGTTTGAGGTTTGAAGAATGAGTAACACAAATTTCAAAGTTCAAAGTTCAAAGTTCAAAAAAAAAGAGCCCAATTGAATTGGACTCTTTTTTAATTTATGCTTCTTCTTCAGCTTTCTTCTTTGAAGTAGCACGCTTGCGCTTTGGTTTCTCCTCTACAGGTTTTTCAACCTTGATACCAGCAAGTTCTGGATCAACGATGATACGACCACAATACTCGCAAACGATAACCTTCTTGTGCATCTTGATATCAAGCTGGCGCTGTGGTGGAATCTTAGCGAAGCAACCTCCACAAGCATCACGCTGCACAGTAACAATACCAAGACCATTGCGAGCACCCTTGCGGATACGCTTGAAACTGCTAAGCAAACGTGGTTCAATCTTCTCCTCGAGTTCCTTTGCCTTAGCCTTCAGCTTGTCCTCTTCTTCCTTGGTTTCTTCCATAATCTCGTCAAGTTCATTGCGCTTTTCTTCAAGCGCCTGCTGACGATCAGCAATCAGAGCATCAGCCTTTTCAAGATCACGCTTGCACTCGTCAACCTTGATGAAAGCCTCTTTGATTTTCTTGTTGCAAAGTTCTATTTCGAGAGTCTGGAACTCAATTTCCTTTGTCAGAGTATCATATTCGCGGTTGTTCTTAACATCATCAAGCTGACGCTGGTAGCGCTCAACACTTGCCTGTGCGTTTTCTATCTCACCACGCTTCTGATTGATTGCATTCTGGAAGTCCTGAATTTCGTACTCAATCTTCTCTACACGTGTTGTAAGACCCTCAATCTCGTCTTCCAGGTCTTCAACCTCGAGAGGAAGCTCACCACGAAGAGCGCGTTTCTCGTCGATTGCACTAAGGGTTGTCTGAAGATTATAAAGAGTCTTCAGCTTCTCCTCTACTGTCAATTCTGTAGGTTCTTTTTTTGCCATAATATATGTTTTTAATTAATTGTTATAAATATAAGATTGGATTAGTATTAGTCTCTGCAATGAATGTTTTCACTTCAGGACAATGTTTATCCAAAACACTCTTGAATATTTCAGGTGTAAACTGTTCACTCTGATAATGCCCTATAACGCATATCTGAATATCTTGATTATGTCCAAAGAACTCATGATAAGACATCTCTCCAGTAATAAAGGCATCAGCACCAGCTTTCACAGCTTCGTCAAGTAGAAAACTACCAGCTCCACCACATAATGCCACTTTGCGTATTGGCCGACGAAGCAATTCGTTAGCTTGCACACATTCCACCTCAAACACCTTTTTAAGCATTATAACAAGGTCATCAGCAGCAAGTTCTTCTGATAGTTCACCAATAACCCCTTCTCCTGCGCAAACACCATCTATATTTTGCTGTTTGCCCAAGAATTGAGTATTCTGCAAACCTATTTTCTCAGCTATCTTACTATTCACGCCCCCTATTGCAGCATCCAAATTGGTATGCATAGAAACAATAGCCACGTGATTTTCGATTGCAAGTCTCACAGTTTTCTGAACCTCGTTCTCATCGGCAATCCGCTTGAGTTTACGGAAGATTAAAGGATGATGTGATACAATCAGATTACATCCCTTTCTGATGGCTTCCTCAACAATCTGAGGGGGCACGTCAAGACACAATAAAGCCCCTGATACTTCCGCTTCTGTTAATCCGATCTGCAAGCCGGCATTATCATAGTCTTC
>DGRY01000075.1:0-4281 GCA_002391185.1 Prevotella sp. UBA4376 | reverse complement strand
GAGGCGCGAATTGTTCAAGGGCATCTATCACCTTATATATTTTCACGCTAAATTATAAAATTTGGGTACAAAGTTACGATTTTTATTTCATTTTTCAACAGCCTCAGCGCCATCGTTAACAAGAATTAATACTTTATGTTTACTATCTCGAATTAGAGACGAGTTGATGAGAGCTTTGCTCGAATAATTAGAGAATTTAGGCTTGCGCCCTTGAGATTCTAATTAATTCTCTTTGAATTCAGAAGAATTTTAGGATAAGCCAAGGCGCAAGCCAATTCTCTAATTCCTGTAATTCTTGATAATTTTTATCTTCAAGTTTCGTTTTATTTTTTATCAAGAATTAGAGAATTAGAGAATTGTTAGCATCCTGCTGCGTTCAACATTCAACATTCAACGTTTAGGCTTGCGCCCTTGATTTTTTTTGCAAGTTGGTTAGCCCCCTCCCATCGGAGGGGGATGGGGGAGGCTGTTTTTTATACAAGCGCATCGTAAGCATCAAAAGCATAACGCTTTGCCACAAATAATGTAACCACTACCGAAACAATAGTAGCAGAGATAACAGCTATTAAAAGGAAAATCTGTGCGAACAAGGCAGTAAACACATCAGAGCCTGTGAGTAGCATGCTCCAAAAGATTACAGGAGTTGCACCAATAACCAAATAAGCCATATTTGAGATTGCAACTATTGCAGCCTTTTCTATTGCCTTACCAACAAAATAGCGAACAGCCTCAGTATGCTTTGCTCCGTTGCCTATCAGATAGTCATAAAGCTGATGATGGTGTTCAAGCCCCACATAATAGGTTGCCAAAGCCTTGTAATTAGTTTCAAGCATGCCCCCAACCAATAATCCACACACAGGCAAGAAGAAATGTGCTACAAAAGGAGTTTTCACTCCCAACACAAGATAAAGCACATAAAGCGCATAAACTATTGTTGTAGCAGCTACTCCTGCACATGCAGGAACAAAGAATTGGTGCACCTTCAGCCTACTCTTTATAACAACAGCTAATGCAGCAACAACAGCCATTACCAGCGCAGCCAAAACACTCACCAGAACATTATCCAACATACATACGACATACATCACAGCCGTCAATATGCCTGTATATATAAGCAGTTTAGCACTTGCAAGTATAAACTTAGGAGCGAGCTTTCCACTAAAGACATAAAGTATATAGATGGGTGGCAAAAGCAGCAGCAACCCAAAAACGATTCCAGAAACAGTTATTGTCATATCAAATTAATATTTTCGTATATTTCATTCATATTTAGACTTTTATGGCTAATCTGTCGAATAGCAGGATTGTTGCTTACAACTATGATTGCTACCCCATCAGAAGCCATTTCTCTAAGATAATTCGCCAACAAAGCAGGCTCTGCAATATCCCTAATCTCATCAATGAGCACATAAGGACATTTCAGAATCTTAGCAATAGAAAGCATAGCCAACTGGATAGTAGCAGCAGGCAAAGCACTTATCTCTGCTTCCCACGCCCCCTGTTGCAAGCCCAATTTTTGCCATTCTTCAAAAAGCATTTCCATAGTAAACTCCTTCTCTTTATTAACTTTGAGATTACAAATACATTCTGTTATCTCAGCAATACTATGATAAGGAATCTCTACATCATGAGGAACATACGCCATCATCTTGCGGAAAAAACTAACAGAAGCGCCATCGATAATATCGCCATCCATAGTGACAAATCCTCCATCGAGTTGCTGCATTCCCAACAAAACCTTGAGCAAGAGAGTATTGCTTAAAGCATTCTCCCCTGAAACACATAATATTTCGCCAGGAACAATTGAAAAAGACATGCTGGGAACCAACACAGTCTTACCGTTTTTCTTCAATAGAGGATTTTTTATTTCCAACATAATGCGGACATATTTATTGTTCTACAAAAGTAATGTAATAGTGCGAAATATCAAAATAAAACATTGTTTTTAATTTGGCTTTTTCCAAAACTTGCACTATATTTGCATACTATTTATACAAAAAAAATATCCGAGAATGACAAGCAATTATCATACTCCCCAAGACTTTTATCTCCCAGCAGAATGGGAAAAGCAAGATGCCATACAATTAACATGGCCTCATGCCAACACTGATTGGAAACCATATCTTGATGATATTACCGAAACTTTTTTGCAGCTGTCGAAAGCCATATCTGATAAGGAAAAGCTAATCATAGCTACTCCCAACAAGAAATCGCTTTCCAACTATCTATCGAAAAAGCTTTCTGAAAGCAATCTCAAGAATATCATCATCTACGAATGCAACTCAAACGACACATGGGCACGTGATCATGGTGCTATCACTCTAAAAAACAAAAATGGTGATTGTCTGTTGCTCGATTTCAAATTCAATGGCTGGGGCGAAAAGTTCAAGGCTGAGAAAGACAACAAGATTACTCACTGTCTTTACACACAAAACGCCTTTAATGGTTCTCTCGTTGATTATAACGACTTTGTACTTGAAGGAGGTAGCATCGAAACCGATGGTAAAGGCACTATCTTCACCACCACATGCTGTCTGCTTGCCCCACACAGAAATCAGCCTCTCGACAAAACAGAAATCGAAAACCAGCTGAAAGAAAGACTCAATGCCAACCGCATTGTGTGGCTTGAGCATGGCGAACTCATAGGTGACGATACCGACGGACATATAGACACCATTGTGCGCACAGCACCCAACAACACCTTATTATATATGCGTTTCGACAATTCACAAGATCCACAATACAACGATTTCATTGAATTAGAGAAACAATTAAAATCACTCACAACAGCCGATGGACACCCATACCGACTGCTTGCCCTGCCAGCTCCCGATGCTATGTACGATGAAGGCGACCGTCTGCCAGCTACATACGCCAACTTTGTAATACTCAACAATCTTGTTATTGTGCCATCATACAATCAGCAAGAGAAAGACAAAGAAGCACGAAACATCATTCAGCAAGCATTTCCTCAACACGAGGTTATCAGCATCGATGCAAGCACTGTGGTACGCCAGCACGGCTCACTGCATTGTCTCACAATGCAATATCCCGCAAATAGCATTCACACAAAATAACAAGTAAAAAGAAACTCTTATGCGCACTATAAAAATAGGAATTCTCCAACAACACAACACCGCCGACAAACAGCAGAATATCACTCGCCTTGCCAGCGGCATTGCCGACCTTGCACAGCGTGGAGCACAGCTCATCGTGTTACAGGAACTGCACAACACCCTGTATTTCTGTCAGGAAGAAAATGTTGATTACTTCAATCTTGCAGAAACAATTCCTGGTCCTTCAACCGAGTTCTATGGCGAGTTAGCCAAGAAGCACCACGTTGTAATAGTCACATCACTCTTTGAAAAGCGAGCTGCAGGTCTTTATCACAACACAGCCGTTGTTATTGAAAGCGATGGCAGCATAGCAGGCAAATATCGCAAGATGCACATCCCCGACGACCCAGGCTACTACGAGAAATTCTATTTCTGCCCTGGCGACATGGGATTCAAGCCAATACAAACCTCACTTGGCAAACTCGGTGTGCTCGTATGCTGGGATCAATGGTATCCCGAAGCAGCCCGCTTAATGGCATTGCAGGGAGCTGAAATGCTCATCTACCCCACCGCCATTGGCTACGACAGTCACGATGTGAAGGAAGAACAGCAACGCCAGCGCGAAGCATGGACAACAGTTATGCGTGGTCATGCTGTAGCCAACGGACTCCCTGTCATAGCAGTAAACCGAGTAGGCTTTGAGCCAGCACCCGAAGGAGCTGATGATGCCCGTGAGCTGATAGACAATCAGGAAGCAGGCATACAGTTCTGGGGAAGCAGTTTCGTTGCAGGTCCACAAGGCGAACTCTATTACCGTGCTTCTGACAGCGAGGAAGAAAGCCTTGTTGTAGAACTCGACCTCGACCACAGCGAGGATGTGCGCCGTTGGTGGCCTTTCCTGAGAGACAGAAGAATAGAAAACTATAGCGACATCACCAAACGGTTTATAGATTGAACACACAGCGATATGTTGAAATAAAAAAGGCGGCACTTGCCGCCTTCTTTATCCTTTATCCTTTTTCATTTAGCAAAAGCTTTGCTTTTGCGCTTCTTTATCATTTTTCATTTATCATTTATCCTTTAGCGAAGCTTTGCTTTTGCGCTTCTTTATCATTTATCATTTATCCTTTATCATTTAGCGAAGCTATGCTTCGCGCTGGAGATGGGAATCCGGCTTTTATGCCAGGAGCGAATTGAAGTTTCAGCTTCTTTTCAAAGTCACCTT
>DGRY01000194.1 GCA_002391185.1 Prevotella sp. UBA4376 | reverse complement strand
AATATGCTGCAGAACCTTTGCAAATGGATATTATACAAACGCTGGGGATGGAAGACAAATATAACTGTTGACCATCCCGACAAGTTTATTATCTGCCTGGCTCCACACACCAGCAATTGGGATTTCATCCTTGGCCAGCTATATGCAAAGGCTGAGGGCATGCACATCAATTTCCTAATGAAGAAAGAATGGTTCTTCTGGCCATTAGGTCCAATATTTAGGAGATTGGGCGGTATCCCTGTATGGCGTTCAAAGCATAGTAGCATGACAGACAATCTTGCCAACACAGCAATACAACGCAACAATTTTAAACTCTGCATCACTCCCGAAGGCACACGCTCTCCTAATCCCGATTGGAAAAAGGGATTCTATTATATAGCTCTTAAAGCTCAGATCCCAGTTCTCCTCTACGGCGTTGACTACGAGAAGAAAACCATCGAGTGCACACGCAGTTTCATCCCTTCAGGCGACATTGACAAAGAGATGAATGAGGTAAAAGCTTATTTCAGTCATTTCAAAGGCAAGTTCCCTGAGAAATTCAGATACTAACATTGGCTATAAAAAAAATATTTTTTAGCAGCTTACTGCTATTAGCTTCATTCCACAGCAATGCCCAGCAGTTTAAAAACGCTTGGGGCGATATCGAATACAAAGGCAAACCATGGGTGTCGAATGTATCTAAACAAATAAAGATAAAGCACGGCCTCAGCAACAAGCACCTTAGTGTGTGGGCAAGTCATGGACGCTATTTCGATAACGACAAACAGGTGTGGAAATGGCAACGCCCACGATTGTTTGAGACAACAGAAGACCTCTTCACTCAAACTATCGTGGTTCCTTATCTTATCCCAATGCTCGAAAACGCTGGAGCTATCGTTTTCACCCCTCGAGAGCGCGACTGGCAACCTCTTGAGGTGATTGTTGACAACGACCACAGTACTGCCCTATCACGCTATTCGGAGCAAAACAAATCACGTTTGTGGACACGCTCCGAAAAACGAGGCTTTGCCATGCATGAGGGTACTTATTTGAATTCTGAGAATCCTTTCACAGCAGGAACTGCCCGCCAATGTATATCCACAAAAAATCGTTCTGAAGCCTCAACTATCAGTTATCAACCTCAGCTTTCTGCCGAGGGTAGATATGCTGTTTATGTAAGCTATCAAACAACCGATGCAAGCGTTGATGATGCCGAATACATAGTGTATCACCAAGGACAAAAAACCACCTTCCACGTGAATCAGCAAATGGGTGGCAACACATGGGTGTATCTTGGTTCATTTAATTTCGACCGCGGTTGTAACGAATTCAATAGAGTTGTTCTCACCAACTATTCAAAACACAAAGGAATAGTGTCTGCCGATGCTGTTCGCTTTGGCGGCGGTATGGGCAATATAGAACGTGGTGGCACCACCAGCAATCTTCCACGTTGTCTCGAAGGAGCACGTTACTATGCTCAATGGGCAGGCGCTCCATACGAAGTATATTGCAGCAAACACGATGAAAGCGATTATGGCGACGATATTAACGTACGCCCATATATGACCAACTGGCTTGGTGGAGGTTCGGTATTTATGCCTACCATTGAGGGTAAAAAAGTACCTATCGAACTTTCTTTGGCCATACATAGCGATGCAGGAAAAACCAATAACGACTACGACTTGATAGGTTCACTTGCTGTGTGCACAACACAGTTCAATGAAGGACTTCTTGATGCTGGTATATCACGCCAAACATCCAAAGACTTTGCACGTCGACTCCTTGACGGTCTTGATCGTGACCTTCCACCTATAGCACATCATTGGGCACGTCGCTATCTGTGGGATCGCAACTATTCTGAAACACGCAACCCCGAAGTTCCATCAGCTATTCTTGAAACTCTATCACATCAGAACTTTGCCGACATGAAGTTAGGGCACGACCCTAATTTCAAGTTTGCTCTTGCGCGTTCTGTATATAAAACCATTGCTCGCTACGTAAACGATCAACATGGCGAAAAAACTATTATCCAGCCGCTTGCACCTCATAAGTTCAAGTTAGAGTTTATCAAGAAAGGCACTATTCGTCTCTCATGGATTCCTACTTTCGATCAGCTTGAACCTACTGCCAAAGCCAAGAGCTACAACGTGTATGTGGCAACAGGGAACAGCGATTTCGACAACGGGACAAATATACGCAAGAACTACTACGATATAAAACTCGAACCAGGAATGGTATATAATTTCCGCGTCACAGCAGTAAACGATGGTGGTGAGAGTTTCCCTTCCAACGTGCTTTCGGCAATATATCAGCCTGAAGCCACACAAACAGTTTTAATCGTTGATGGTTTCAATCGTCTTTCATCGCCTGCCGTTGTCAACAAACCAGGAAAGAAAGGATTCGACCTATCCATTGATGAAGGAGTAACACGTGGAATCACAGCTGGTTGGGAAGGTCAAAATATGGTAGCTGGCAACGATTTCAATCATATACGCACCCACGCCGACGCCATTGCCTCAACACATCAATATAACGTAGTGAGCACCACAGCTGATGCCTTTGTGGAAGATGACCAAAGCATGTATTACAACATTATCGATCTTGTCTTTGGATTACAGAAACACGAAACATGGCAACTAAAATACTACAAAACATTCACTCCAACCATTCAGAAAAAGCTCAACGCTTTCTCTCGCCTTCACGGCAAGATAATGGTTAGTGGAAGTTTCTTAGGTAGCGACATGCAGAACACGTCAGAGAAGCAGTTCATGCAATCACTCTTCAAACTTGAGTATGCACCATCAAACACTGATTCCATTGGCAACATGCTCAATGGCTTGGGAATGATGTTCAAATACTATCGCTCCATAAATCCCACTCACTATGCTGCCACCCACCCCGAAGTGTTGCAGCCATTACCAAATGCCATCTGTGCAATGCAATACGACAATGGCCTTTCGGCAGCAGTAGCCTATAAGGGGGCCGATTACGCATCCTTTGCCATGGGCATTCCTTTCGAGTGTATCACCTCTCGCGAGGAGCGCAACAAGCTCATGAGTGGTATCCTCAACTATTTAGTTGGAAATCAATAACTTTAAAAATATAAGAACATGAAAATTCAAGCAAACCAATCAGGTACACGTAGCATTGAGATTACAGATAAACATCTCGAAACAATTGATAAGTATCAGCTTTTCCGAAATCTCGTTGATTCCAACGGTTTTGTTGACGAAGCTGTTCTTGATAAGCTGAAATTCAATGTACGTGCACTTCTCGAAAGTAGCACAAAGGATAACGACCTTCTTGACCTATGTCTTGATGTCATTTACAATAACAATATGAAGGCCTTAGGCCTCCACAACCTCGTACTTGCTTACGTGGAGTGGAAGAATAAGAATAATGGAATATAAACTAACAGATTTTCTCCCCACTACGAAGAAAGAATGTGAACTTCGTGGATGGGATCAGCTCGACATCATTCTTTTCTCGGGCGATGCATATATTGATCATCCTGCTTTCGGAGCTGCCGTAATTGGCCGCTATCTGGAGGCTGCAGGATACCGTGTAGCAATAGTTCCACAACCCGACTGGCATGGCGATTTTCGCGATTTCAAGAAACTCGGTCGTCCACGCCTGTTCTTTGGCATTGCCCCAGGAGCAATGGATTCTATGGTAAACCGCTACACAGCCAATCGTCGTTTGCGTAGTGAGGATGCTTATAGCCCTGACTCACGTCACGATATGCGTCCCGACTATCCAACAATTGTATATACACAGATTCTAAAGAAACTCTATCCCGATGTGCCTGTGGCCATTGGCGGTATAGAGGCATCGTTGCGTCGCGTAACCCACTACGACTATTGGCAGGATCGTTTGGAGAAGAGCATCCT
>DGRY01000154.1 GCA_002391185.1 Prevotella sp. UBA4376 | reverse complement strand
CTATTATTAGGTGGTTATTGTGGTGGGGTCCCACCTCTTCCCATTCCGAACAGAGAAGTTAAGCCCACTTACGCCGATGGTACTGCAATGCAATGCGGGAGAGTAGGAAGCCGCCTTCTTTCATTAGAAAGCCTCGAAGATTAATTCTTCGGGGCTTTTTTGTTTTCGGAGGAATAGGAAAATTCTGAATAATCGGAATAATCGGAATAATCTGAAAATTCGGAGTAATCAGAATTAAGCTAATTACTTGTTAAGCAATAAAAAAATCCATTTTACGTTATTCAATATATGAAATGGATAGACAGAATAAGGTTAGTTAAAATTATTTTGGTTATTACGGCTGTTGTTATAGCTGTAGTATCGCTTGTTGTTTTCCATTTTCTAATTAATGATTTGTCGAAAGAGGAACGATCACGTATGAGCGTGTGGGCAGAGGCAATGCATTCGTTGAATGCAGCAGATGAAACAACAGATTTAAATCTTGTTCTTAAAGTTATAAATGAGAATAACACTATTCCCGTAATTGTTCTTGATGCAGAAGGAAAACTGCAGGTTTTTCGAAATGTTGATATCAAGGCTGATAATTATGCTGATAGTTTGAAGGTTGTTTCCTCACTTGCTCGGCAGTGGTTGCTGAGTGGAAGAATGATTAAACTGTCAGCTGATAAGCATAACAATAGTGAATTTATTTTGGTTTGCTATGATGAGTCAACAATGTTGAAACGCTTGGCCATGTATCCCTATGTACTACTTGGGGTTGTTTTATTGTTTGTGTTTATTGCTATATTTATTTTACTTGTTTCCAAAAGAGCAGAACAGAATAAGGTTTGGGTTGGGTTGTCTAAGGAAACGGCTCATCAGCTTGGTACACCTATTTCGTCACTTATGGCGTGGATAGAAATATTGAAGGAGCAGTATCCTAATGATGCGCTAATTCCTGAGATGGATAAGGATGTGAAACGACTGCAACTTATTTCTGAACGTTTCTCAAAGATTGGTTCTCTGCCTGAGCCTGTACCTACTAATCTTAAAGAGGTGTTAGAACATGTGATTGAATATATGGACCGTAGAACATCACATGGGGTTGTTTTTGTCAGGGATTTCCCTGATAAGGATGTATGGCTTAAGATGAATGCATCTCTTTTTGAATGGGTTATTGAAAACTTGTGTAAGAATGCTGTTGATGCAATGAGTGGTGGTCCTGGAACTATAACTGTAAGAATAGTTGAAGAAGATAATAAGATTTGTGTAGAGGTTAGTGATACAGGAAAGGGTATAAAAAAGAAGAATCTGTCGCATGTTTTTCGTCCTGGATTCACAACTAAACAGCGTGGTTGGGGACTTGGCTTGAGTCTTGCCAAGCGTATAATAGAGGATTACCATAAGGGAAAGATATTTGTTAAGTGGTCGGAAGTAAATAAGGGTACAACGTTTAGGGTGGAGTTAAGAGAAGCGTAGCTTCGCTAAATGAAAAATGATAAATTATAAATGATAAAAAAAGGGTAATATGTTTTAAAATATAGGAGTTGTTAGTGATTCTCACCTTTTGGAGAGGTAGGGAGAGGCTTTAGCAATGCTTTGCTTTGCGAGGTCAGTGTTGACGTTGGAAATCGCTGATACTCATGCACTAAATACAAAATTATTGCACTTTTTTATGTGTAATTTGTCATTTTATCATAAAAAATTAGTAACTTTGCAGCCCGTATGGATAGTTTAGAGTCATTCAAGATTGATTTGAGGGATTTGGAGCAGGGAGCAACAACGCTCAAGCTTCATCTTGACGACGATTTTTTTTCGGCGCTAAATGCTGATGAGATTAAGCGAGGAGATCTTACTTGCGATGTTGTTGTATATCGTACAGAAGATGTCTTTGAACTTAAGTTTCATACAGAGGGAACCATACATATAGCTTGCAGCTTGTGTTTGGGAGATATGGAGCAATCTATTTCTACTGATGACACTTTAGCTGTAAAATTTGGAGTTGAATACTCAGAAGATGACGACCTGGTGACTGTGGCCGAGGACGAAGGAATACTCGATGTTGCCTGGTTCATCTACGAATTTATAGAACTCAATATTCCCATCAGGCATGTGCATGCACCTGGAAAATGCGACTCTGCTATGGTGAAGATGCTCGAGGAGTATTCTGCCGCCCGAAGCGGTGTGAATAGTGAGGACTCTATAGATCCGCGCTGGGCAGCTCTCGCAAAATTAAAGAACAAAGATTAAAATTTAAAACATTAAAAATTATGGCACATCCTAAAAGACGTCAATCAAAGACCCGTACTCTTAAGCGTAGAACTCACGATGGAGCTGTAGCTCCAACATTGGCAATTTGCCCTAACTGTGGTGCTTACTATGTATATCACACAGTTTGCCCAACTTGTGGTTACTATCGTGGTAAGGTTGCTATCGTAAAGGAAGTAGCTGAATAAGAATGGGTAAGATAAACGCGATAATCACAGGTGTTGGTGGATACGTACCTGATTATGTTCTGAATAACGAGGAACTGTCTCGTATGGTTGACACCAACGATGAGTGGATTACTACTCGCGTAGGTATCAAAGAGCGTCGAATATTAACGGAGGAAGGTCTTGGAACGAGTTATATGGCTCGTAAGGCTGCCCGTCAGCTTCTTCAGAAGACTGGTGTGGATCCTGATACTATCGATGCTCTTATTGTTACCACCACTACCCCTGACTATAAATTCCCTTCTACAGCTTCAATTGTATTAGGTAAGTTAGGATTGAAAAATGCTTTTGCATTTGATTTCTCTGCTGCCTGCTGTGGTTTCCTCTATTCGCTTGATGTTGCATCAAGTATGATTCAGAGTGGACGATATAAGAAGATTATTGTTATCGGTGCTGATAAGATGTCTTCTATGGTTGATTACACCGATCGCGCTACTTGTGTGCTTTTTGGTGATGGTGCAGCTGCTGTTTTGGTTGAAGGTACTGAGGAAGAAGGAATTGGTTATCAGAGTTCTTTCTTAAGAACAGATGGTCAGGGTCTTCCTTTCCTACATATGAAGGCTGGAGGTAGCGTTTGTCCTCCTTCTCATTTCACTGTTGACCACCGTCTGCATTATCTCTATCAAGAAGGTCGTACTGTTTTTCGTTATGCGGTAACAGATATGGCTGGTGATGTAAAGAAGGTGATGGCTGATAATGGTCTTACTGCTGAAGATGTAGATTGGGTTGTTCCTCATCAGGCTAACCTTAGAATTGAAGAGGCTGTTGCAAAACGTGCAGGTATAGCTCCAGAAAAGGTGCTCATCAACATTGAGCGTTATGGTAATACAAGTGCAGCAACTATTCCACTTGCTCTTTGGGATTTTGAGGATAAGTTCAAAAAGGGAGACACGTTTGTATTTACCGCTTTTGGTGCTGGCTTTGTTCACGGTGCATCATGTTTAAAGTGGGCATATGATGGCGCTTCAGTCGGGAAATAAGTAGTAGTATATAGATCTTTAGAAATGCTTAATAAGAAACGCACCCTTATTATTGAAGAGTGCGTTTCTTTTTTTCCAATGAAAGGAATGTGGAAAAACATTAATGAAAGGATGATATTATGACACATAAAGCAGGTTTTGTTAATATAGTAGGTAATCCTAATGTTGGTAAGTCAACGTTGATGAACCAACTTGTAGGAGAGAAAATTAGTATTGCTACTTTCAAGGCTCAGACTACTCGTCACCGTATTATGGGAATCGTAAATACCGATGACTGCCAGATTGTTTTTTCAGATACGCCTGGAGTGTTGAAGCCAAACTATAAGATGCAAGAGATGATGCTTGCGTTCTCTGAGAGTGCGCTTGCTGATGCCGATGTGCTTCTTTATGTGACTGATGTAATTGAAAATCCTGAGAAGAATATGGATTTCTTGGAGAAGGTTTCCAAGATGAATATCCCTGTTCTACTTCTTATTAATAAAATAGATCAAAGCGAACAGACTAAGTTGGGAGACCTTGTAGAGAAATGGCATAAATTGTTGCCTAATGCTGAAATTCTTCCAATCTCTGCAGCAAATAAATTTGGTACAGAGATGCTTATGAAGCGTATCAAGGAATTGCTTCCTGATAGTCCTCCTTTCTTTGATAAAGATCAGTTGACAGATAAACCAGCCAAGTTTTTTGTATCTGAGATTATCCGTGAGAAGATTCTGCGCTATTATGATAAGGAGATTCCTTATAGTGTGGAGGTGGTAGTGGAACGTTTCAAGGAAGATGATACACGTATTCATATCAATGCTGTAATATATGTAGAACGTGATAGTCAGAAGGGTATTATCATAGGTCATCAGGGACAGGCTTTGAAAAAGGTTTCTACTGAGGCTCGTAAGAGTCTTGAAAAATTCTTTGGAAAGAGAATATTTCTTGAAACTTTTGTAAAAGTGGATAAAGACTGGCGTAATAACCAGCGTGAACTAAACAACTTTGGATATAATCCAGAATAGAAATAATTTTTGGTCCTGAATGTATTGAGGACATACTCTCTTTAATTAGAGGGCCGAAGAATGTATAACTTCAGAAAATAAAACAAAATGGCAAATTTAGTAGCTATTGTTGGTCGCCCTAATGTGGGTAAATCAACTCTTTTTAATCGTTTGACCCAAAGCCGACGTGCTATTGTTAGTGATACTGCAGGTACTACACGTGACCGACAGTATGGTAAATGTCAGTGGAATGGTAAAGAATTCTCTATCGTTGATACCGGTGGTTGGGTTGTTAAATCGGATGATATTTTTGAGGAGGCTATTCGTCAGCAAGTGCTTGTTGCAACTCAGGAAGCAGACTTGGTACTTTTCGTTGTAGATGTAGAGACAGGTGTTACTGATTGGGATGAAGATGTTGCTACTATTCTTCGTCGCGCCAAGTTACCTGTGATTCTTGTAGCTAATAAAGTTGATAATAGCGGTCAGGCATATGAGGCAGCTGAATTCTATAAGTTAGGTGTTGGTGAACCTATCTGTATCAGTGCCGCTACTGGTGGTGGTACTGGTGATCTTTTGGATATTATTTTGGATAAACTTCCTGATAATCCAGAGGAGAGTCTTGAAATTGATATCCCCCGTTTTGCTGTTGTTGGTCGTCCGAATGCGGGTAAGAGCAGTATTATCAACGCTTTTATTGGTGAAGACAGAAATATTGTAACGGAGATAGCAGGTACAACACGTGATAGTATATATACGCGTTATGATAAGTTTGGATTTGATTTCTATCTTGTAGATACTGCTGGTATTCGTCGTAAGAATAAAGTAGAGGAAGACTTGGAATTCTATAGTGTGATGCGTAGTATTCGTGCTATAGAAAATAGTGATGTATGTATTCTTATGCTTGATGCTACCCGTGGTATTGAGGCTCAGGATATGAATATTTTCCAGTTGGTTCAGAAGAATAATAAGAGTCTTGTTGTTGTTGTTAATAAGTGGGATCTTGTGGAGAATAAGGATCAGAAGGTTATTGATACCTTTGAGAATGCTATACGTAAGCGTATGGCTCCATTTGTGGATTTCCCAATTATTTTTGCATCGGCTCTTACCAAGCAGCGTATCTTCAAGGTTCTTGAAACTGCTAAACAGGTGTATCTGAACCGTAAAACTCATGTTGGTACTTCTAAGCTAAATGAGGTGATGTTGCCTATAATTGAGGCTTATCCTCCACAGAGTGTTAAGGGTAAGTATATAAAGATAAAATATTGCACACAGTTGCCTAATACTCAGATTCCTTCTTTTGTATTCTATGCTAATCTTCCACAGTATGTGAAAGAGAATTATCGTCGTTTCCTTGAGAATAAGATTCGTGAGAACTGGGCTATGCATGGTTGTCCAATTAATGTTTTCATTCGTCAGAAATAATCACTACGGGTGTGAAATGAAAAGTATAATAACTATTTATATCAGCATTTGTATGCTTTGCTCAATAGTTTTGTCATGTTCTCATGACAAGACTGTTGATGAAGCCCAATTGGCTGCTATTGCAGCTAAAGGATATTATGATGAACTTTTGATGGGGCATTATGATGCTTTTGTTGCAGGGAGATATCAACCGGAAGCTATTCCTGTTTCTTATCGTGAACAACTAGTTGCTAATGCCAAGATGTTTATAGGACAGCAGAAAGAGGAACATCGCGGAATGAAAAGTGTTGAGATTAACAATGCTAATCTTGATTCGTTAACAAGGATAGTAAATGTTTTTCTTCTTATTAATTATGGCGATAAGACAAGTGAGCAAATTGTTGTCCCGATGATAAAACATAAGAATGTGTGGTATATGAAATAATAACAAAGGCTGGTTCTTTATGGATCCAGCCTTTGTTATTATTTTTGAAGTTATATAAATCAGATAATTTATTCTTTATTATTGACTTGTTGAACAGTTTGGCGCATTTCTTTCAACAAATCGCTTGCAAAAATAAAATCAGTAAGACGTTTGTTACTGCTATTCATGACCTGAGAAGATTTGCCTTGCCATTCTTTTTCTCCCTTGTAGATGAATAAGATGTTTTCACCGATGCCCATTACGGAATTCATGTCGTGTGTATTGATGATTGTTGTCATGTTGTATTCCTGTGTGATGCTGTGTAAGAGTTCGTCAATGACAAGGGATGTCTTGGGGTCAAGGCCAGAGTTTGGTTCATCACAGAATAGATATTTTGGATTCATAACGATAGCTCGAGCTATGGCTGCTCGTTTCTGCATACCGCCAGAGATTTCACTTGGATATTTGTTTTGTGCCTCCAATAGGTTTACTCGGTCAAGGCAATCTTGCGCTCTTTTTATTCTCTCATTATAGTTCATTTTAGAGAACATATCAAGTGGAAACATTACGTTTTCTAATACAGTAAGTGAGTCGAAGAGAGCAGCACCTTGAAAAACCATTCCCATCTCTCTGCGCATTAAAGCCTTTTCCTTCTTGCTCATTTCTACAAAGTTGCGTCCGTCGTAGAGTACTTGTCCTCTTGTTGGTGCAAATAGTCCAACAAGGTTTTTCATAAGAACAGTCTTGCCGGAACCGCTTTGTCCGATGATAAGATTAGTTTTACCATCCTCAAAGGTAAAGTCTATGCCTTTGAGAACTTCTTTTTCTCCAAATGATTTATATAGATTCTTAACTTCTATCATGATATTTTTATTCTAAGACAGCAGTTGAGTGAGGAAAACGTCACTAAATAATATCAATACACTTGAGCAGACTACAGCATCAGTAGAAGCTTTACCAACCTCAACACTACCACCTTCTACGTTATAGCCGAAAAAAGATGAGACGCTGGCAATGATATATGCAAAGAACATGCTTTTTATTATACTCATCCATACGAACCACTGGTTGAAGGCATGCTGAAGTCCTAGGGTCAGATCATCGGGAGACATCATGTGTCCAATATATGCTGTAGCATAAGCACCAATAGTGCCCATGGCAGAAGAGAATATTACCAAAAATGGCATGATGGTAATTAAGCCCATGATTTTAGGTAGTATGAGATAGCAAGCAGAGTTGATTCCCATGATTTCAAGGGCATCTATCTGTTGTGTTACTCGCATTGTGCCTAATTCAGAGGCAATATTCGATCCTACCTTACCTGCAAGGATTAGACACATGATAGAACTAGAGAATTCCAAAAGCATAATCTCACGGGTTGTGTATCCTGTTACCCAGCGAGGCATCCATGGACTTTGGATGTTAACTTTCATCTGAATGCAGATGACTGCACCGATAAAGAAAGATATCAATAGAACGATACCTATGGAGTTGATGCCTAACTGTGACATTTCTTTCACGTATTTCTTCCAAAACATTCTAAAACGCTCTGGGGTGGAAAAACAGCGTCCCATGAGTATGAGATACTGTCCCAGTGTGGTGAGATATTTATCGAGTAGCTTCAATAAAAACATGATTTATCATCCTTAAATGTTAGGTACAAAAGTAACCAAAATCCCATAAAAAACTGCAATAAAAACAATAGTTTTTACTTTTATAAGTGTTATTAGCGGTATTTTTATTAAATTTGCCGTAAAATAAACAAAATAATGAGCGAAAATACATCTAAAGAAGGAATGGTACTACGTACCGAAGGCCTTGTAAAGCGATATGGCAAACGTACAGTTGCCAATGGTGTTAGTATCAACGTTAAGCAGGGTGAAATAGTTGGCCTTCTTGGTCCTAATGGAGCAGGAAAAACTACTTCTTTCTATATGACTACTGGTTTGGTGGTGCCAAATGATGGCCATGTATATCTTGATGATCAAGAAATAACCGATTATCCTGTATATAAGCGCGCTCGTGCAGGAATAGGTTATTTGCCACAGGAAGCAAGTGTGTTCCGTAAGATGAGTGTGGAAGATAATATTATGTCAGTTCTCGAAATGACAAAACTCTCTCATGACGAACAATTGCAGAAACTAGAGAGTTTGATTAGTGAGTTTCGCTTAAATAAAGTGCGTAAAAATAAGGGAGATCAATTGTCGGGTGGTGAGCGCCGTCGCACGGAGATAGCTCGTTGTTTGGCTATTAATCCGAAGTTTATTATGCTTGATGAACCGTTTGCTGGTGTAGACCCAATTGCTGTTGAGGATATTCAGCATATTGTGTGGCGTTTGAAATATCGTAATATTGGTATTCTTATTACTGATCATAATGTTCAAGAAACACTTTCTATTACGGATCGTGCTTATTTGTTGTTTGAAGGGCGAATACTTTTTCAAGGTAATCCTGAGGAATTATCTCAAAACCCTGTTGTAAGAAAAAATTATCTTTCTGAAAACTTTGTGTTCCGAAAGTTTAAGCCAAATGCTGAAGATGAAATGGCTGAAGAAGCGGTTAGAAAATAGCGAGAATCTTTTCTTGTAATGAGTCTTAAACGGTTAAAAAAACAAATTTTTCTCTTATATATTAGGTATATTCGCTAATTATGAGTAATTTTGCAGCCCGTTAGATTCGAAATCAATAAAAATAATAAATAACAAAAAAATCAGAGATGAATATTTCATTTGAAAACCCTGACAAAATCAATGGTGTATTGACCATTACAGTTGAAGAAGCTGATTACAAGGAGAGTGTCGAGAAGACTTTGAAAAATGTTCGTAAGAAGGCTAACTATCCTGGTTTCCGCCCTGGTATGGTTCCAATGGGTCTTATCAAGAAACAGTATGGCGCATCTGCAAAGATGGATGCTATCAACAAACTCGTAGGTGAGAATATCTACAAGTATATGCAGGAAAACAAAATTCAGATGCTTGGCGAGCCTCTTCCATCAGAGAAGCAGGAAGCACAGGATCTTGAAAAACCAGCTCCATATACATTCACATTTGATATTGCTGTAGCTCCAGAGTTCAAAATTGAACTTAATGGTAAGAATAAGATTGACTACTACAAGATTAATGTTGATGATGAACTGATTGACCGTCAGGTTGATATGTTTGCTTCACGTATGGGTAGCTATGAAAAGGCTGATTCTTATCAGGAGAATGATATGCTGAAGGGTGATCTTCGTGAACTTGATGAGAATGGTAACACCAAGGAAGGTGGTATCACTGTTGAGGGTGCTTCTATCATGCCTTCATACATCAAGGTTGAGGATCAGAAGAAGCTCTTCGATGGTTGCAAGCCAGGTGATATCATCACTTTCAACCCAAAGAAGGCTTATCCAGAGAACGATAGCGAGGTTGCTGCTCTTCTTAAGATTGAGCGTGAGCAGGCTAAGGATCTTACTGCTGACTTCAGCTATCAGGTTACAGAGATCTCTCGTTTTGCTAAGCATGCTGTTGATCAGGAGTTGTTCGATAGCTTGTTCGGTAAGGATGAGGTTAAGGATGAGAAGGCTTTCCGTGCTAAGATTGCTGAAGGTTTACAGCAGCAGCTTGTTGTTGATCAGGACTTCAAGTTCTTGCAGGATGTTCGTACTTATTGTGAGAAGAAGGTTGGTAAGCTTGAATTCCCTGATGCTCTCTTGAAGCGCATTATGCTGGCTAACAATAAGGATAAGGGCGAAGAGTTTGTAGAGAAGAACTACGAGCAGAGCATCAAGGAACTTGCTTGGCACTTGATAAAGGAGCAGCTTGTTGCGGCTCACAACATTAAAGTTGCAGATGAGGATGTTAAGGAAGCTGCAAAGGAGACAGCTCGTGTACAGTTTGCTCAGTATGGTATGAATAATGTTCCTGATGAGTATATTGAGAACTATGCTAAGGAGATGCTTAAGAAACGTGAGAATGTTGATGGCTTTGTAGAGCGCGCTATCGATATTAAGCTTTCTGCAGCACTTAAGGAGGCTGTTAAGTTGAACGAGAAGGAAATTAGCCTTGATGAGTTCAACAAGATGATGAGTGAATAAAGTTTGTTTTTTTTAATAAAAAAACTTCTTTTATAAAGAGGTTATCGACTTTTTTTATTATCTTTGTCTAAGTAAAAAGTAAAATGATGCTTATTTTTTTTGGCATCATATTTGCTAAGACAAAATAATGAGGTCGATAACCTCTGTTTTTTATCTTGAAATTTAAAGGAATTATTTATATGAATGATTTTAGAAAATATGCTACTAGGCATTTGGGGATGAATGGAATGGTGCTTGATGATGTTGTAAAAGCTCAGGCAAAGTATCTTAATCCATATATTCTTGAAGAACGTCAGCTTAATGTAACCCAGATGGATGTTTTCTCTCGTTTGATGATGGATCGTATTATCTTTTTGGGTACAGAAATTGACGATTATACAGCAAATACCTTACAAGCTCAGTTGCTATATCTTGATTCTACTGACCCTGGGAAAGATATTTCTATTTATATAAATAGTCCTGGTGGTAGTGTTACTGCAGGATTGGGGATTTATGATACTATGCAGTTTATTTCGAGCGATGTGGCTACAATCTGTACAGGAATGGCAGCGTCAATGGCTGCTGTATTGTTAGTTTCTGGTCAAGAAGGTAAGCGCTCTGCTCTTACTCATAGTCGTGTTATGATCCATCAGCCTCTTGGTGGTGTACAAGGTCAGGCTTCTGATATAGAGATCGAGGCTCGTGAAATTCAGAAATTCAAGAAAGAACTTTATACAATTATTTCAAATCATTCTCATCAGTCTTTTGAAAAGGTATGGCAGGATAGTGATCGTAACTATTGGATGACATCTCAAGAGGCAAAGGAATATGGAATGATTGATACAGTTTTAACGCGTAAACCATAAGATGGCAAATAAAAAATGTAGTTTCTGTGGCAGAGGTGAAAATCAGGTTCACTTGCTTATAACTGGTTTGAATGGTTATATATGTGAGGATTGTGCTCAACAGGCTTACAAGATAGCTAATGAGGCTGGAGTATATAGAAGTGATTCTGGTAGCTCTGATGAACAGTTTAATAACAAGAAAGTTCCAAAGCCAAAGGAAATAAAAAAATATCTTGATGAATATGTAATTGGGCAGGATGAAGCTAAACGTACGCTTGCAGTAGCTGTATATAACCATTATAAGCGTTTGGCTCAGCCGGTTGATGATGAAGGCGTTGAGATAGAAAAAAGTAATATTATCATGGTAGGTAGTACGGGAACAGGAAAAACTCTTTTGGCTCGTACTATAGCGAAGTTGCTTGATGTTCCTTTCACTATCGTAGATGCTACTGTGTTTACTGAGGCTGGATATGTTGGAGAAGATGTTGAAAGTATTCTTTCTCGTTTGCTTCAGGTGTCAAATTTTGATGTGAATGCTGCGCAGCGAGGAATTGTATTTATTGATGAGATTGATAAGATTGCTCGTAAAAGCGATAATCCAAGTATTACACGCGATGTAAGTGGAGAGGGCGTTCAGCAGGGTTTACTAAAACTTCTTGAAGGTACGGTTGTAAATGTGCCACCTCGTGGTGGCCGTAAGCATCCTGATCAGGAGTATATCCATGTTGATACCAGAAACATTCTGTTTATTTGTGGTGGTGCTTTTGATGGTATTGAGCGAAAGATTGCTCAACGTCTGAATACGCACGTGGTTGGATATAATTCGGTTCAGAATGTACGTCAAATAGATAAGAATGATTTGATGCAATATATTCTCCCACAGGACTTGAAATCATTTGGTCTTATTCCAGAGATAATCGGACGTTTGCCTGTGCTAACTTATTTAAACCCACTTGATCGTGATGCGTTGAGTAGAATTCTCAAAGAGCCCAAGAACTCAATAGTAAAGCAGTATAGTAAGCTCTTTGAAATGGATGGTATAAAACTGACATTTGCAGAGGATGCTCTTGATTACGTTGTTGATAAAGCTGTGGAATACAAGCTTGGTGCTCGTGGATTAAGAAGCATTGTTGAGTCGATGATGATGAATGCGATGTATGAAGTTCCGTCTCGTCGAATAAAGAAATTTGAAGTGACTCTCGATTATGCTCGTGAGCAACTTGCAAATTCTCGATTACAGAAACTCGAAACTGCATAATATATCATTAAGTCTGCTGATGATATGGTTTTATCGGCAGACTTATACTACTAACTAAAATTCCTATCCCTTAATATCGTGATCGTGGAATAACCTATTAAAATATGGCGAAAGAAGTTAATCTTACACAACAACTAAAACATTACTTCGGCTTTGATACTTTCAAAGGCGATCAGGAAGCTATTATACGTAATCTACTCGAAGGCAATGATACTTTTGTTCTGATGCCTACAGGAGGAGGTAAGAGTCTATGCTATCAGTTACCGTCTCTTATCATGGATGGTACTGCTATCGTTATCTCTCCATTAATAGCATTGATGAAAAATCAGGTTGATGTTATAAATGGTATTTCTGAAGAAAGTGGAGTTGCACATTATCTTAACTCTTCATTGAATAAATCTGCTATTCTGCAGGTGATGGAGGATGTGAAGTCACGAAAAACCAAACTCCTTTATGTAGCTCCCGAATCTTTGAATAAAGAAGAGAATGTTGAATTCTTGAAAAATGACGCTAAGATTTCTTTTTATGCCATAGATGAGGCTCATTGTATTTCGGAATGGGGGCATGATTTTCGTCCAGAGTATAGAAATATCCGTCCAACAATAAACAAGATAGGAAATGCACCTGTTATAGCTCTTACGGCTACAGCTACGGATAAAGTTAGGACAGATATTAAGAGGAGTTTGGGAATTGCTGATGCAAAGGAGTTTAAAAGTTCTTTTAATCGCCAAAATCTATATTATGAGGTAAGGCAGAAATCAAAAGATATAGATACTCAAATTGTTAAGTTTATTAAGCAACATCCGGGTAAGAGTGGTATTATATACTGTCTTTCTCGCAAGAAAGTTGAGGAACTTGCTGAGGTGTTGAAAGCTAATGATATTAAGGCTGCAGCTTATCACGCTGGTTTGGATAGTCAGACACGTTCAAAGACTCAGGATGATTTCCTAATGGAAAATATTGATGTTATTGTTGCAACAATAGCTTTTGGTATGGGTATTGATAAACCAGATGTTCGTTTTGTTATCCATTATGACATACCAAAGAGTCTTGAGGGATATTATCAGGAAACTGGACGTGCAGGGCGTGATGGTGGTGAAGGTATCTGTATTGCTTTCTATGCAGAGAAAGACTTGAAGAAACTGGAAAAGTTCATGGAAGGTAAACCTGTATCGGAACAGGATATAGGTAAGCAACTTTTGCAGGAAACGCAGGCTTACGCAGAATCATCGGTGTGCCGTAGAAAGTTGCTTCTTCATTATTTTGGCGAAGAATATACTAAGGATAATTGTGGTAACTGTGACAATTGTTTGCATCCAAAGCAAAAATTTGATGCCCAACCAGAACTATTGATTGTTCTTCGAGCCATAAAGGCAGTGAAAGAAAATTTCCGTCAGGAGTATATTATTGAATTTGTTAAGGGACGTGCAACCGACGATCTTGTGTCGCATAAGCATGATCAACTGGAAGAATTTGGTGAAGGTGAGGATAAGGATCCTAAAATATGGAATCCTGTTATCCGTCAAGCTATTCTTGCCGGATATATCAAGAAAGATGTTGAAAATTATGGCTTATTGAAGCTAACAGCATCGGGTAAACGCTTCATGAAAGAGCCTCAGAGCTTCATGATTGTAAAAGACAATGAGTTTAGCGATTATGATGACGGAGAGACTGTGGAAGGACAGGTTTCTGCTCTTGATCCTCAGCTTTTTGCTATGTTAAAGGATCTTCGTAAGCAGATGGCGCAGAAACTGCAGATACCAGCCTATGTTATTTTTCAGGATGTGTCTTTAGATCAGATGGCAACAATGTATCCTGTAAACAATGAAGAATTGCAACAGATACAAGGTGTAGGAAGTGGTAAGGCAAAACGTTATGGTCAGCCTTTTATAGATTTGATAAAGAGATATTGTGATGATAATGCTATTGAGAGGCCCGAGGAGATGCGCATTCGTACAGTTCCTAAAAAGAGCATGATAAAAGTACGAATAATACAAGCTATAGATAGACAGGTTGCTCTTGATGATATGGCATCGTCATTAGGACTTGAGTTTAGTGAACTTCTTGATGAAATAGAAGCTATTGTTTATAGTGGAACAAAGCTGAATATTGATTATTTCATAGAGGATTATATTGATGATGAAGATAAAGTAGATGATATCTATGATTATTTCAGTGAGAGTGAAACAGATGACCTCGAAGAAGCTATAGAGGAATTAGGAGAATATTGTAGTGAAGAGGAAATTCGTTTAGTACGTATTCAATTCCTTTCAGAAATGGCTAATTAACGAACTTGCCCATCCAACCCAAATGGATGGGCAAGTTTGGTTAAATTCAATTAAAGGCAGCTATAAAAAGTCTGTAGTCTCCTTTATAACTCGAAAAATATTACTATATTTGCACGCAATAAATTTTTTAAAGTTACAATATGTCATCATTTGTTGCAGATAAAATTGTGTTGGACGGCCTTACCTATGACGACGTCCTTTTGATTCCAGCTTACTCTGAAGTGCTTCCTAAAGAAGTACAGTTGAAAACCAAGTTTTCTCGTAACATCGAGTTGAATGTGCCTTTTGTTACAGCGGCAATGGACACAGTTACAGAGTCTTCAATGGCAATTGCTATTGCTCGTGAAGGAGGTATCGGTGTTATTCACAAGAACATGTCTATAGAAGAACAGGCTCGTCAGGTTGCTATTGTTAAGCGTGCTGAGAATGGTATGATTTATGATCCTGTTACTATTCGTCGTGGACGTACCGTAAAGGATGCTCTTGACATGATGGCTGAGTATCATATTGGTGGTATTCCAGTTGTAGATGGTGAGAATCATCTTGTAGGTATTGTTACTAACCGTGATCTTCGTTTTGAGCGTCATCTTGATAAACTTGTTGATGATGTCATGACAAGTGAAAATCTTGTTACAACTCATCAGCAGACGGATCTTTCTTCTGCAGCGCAGATTCTTCAGGAGAATAAAATTGAGAAACTTCCTGTTGTTGATAAGGATAATCATCTTATCGGTTTGATAACATACAAAGATATTACTAAAGCAAAGGATAAACCAAATGCTTGTAAGGACGAAAAAGGGCGTCTTCGTGTTGCAGCTGGTGTTGGTGTAACAGCTGATACCTTGGATCGTGCAGAAGCATTGGTTAATGCTGGTGTTGATGCGATTGTCATAGATACTGCTCATGGACATTCTGCTGGTGTTATTGGAAAACTTCGCGAAGTTAAGACTTCATTCCCAAATATTGATGTTGTTGTGGGTAATATTGCAACAGGTGAGGCTGCTAAATTCCTCATTGATAATGGCGCTGACGCGGTAAAGGTTGGTATTGGCCCAGGTTCAATATGTACAACACGTGTTGTTGCCGGTGTAGGTGTTCCTCAGTTGAGTGCAATATATGATGTTTATTCTGCAATAAATGGAACTGGTGTTCCTTTGATAGCTGATGGTGGCCTTCGTTATTCTGGTGATATTGTAAAGGCTCTTGCTGCAGGTGGTACATCTGTTATGATAGGCTCACTTGTTGCTGGTACAGAAGAGAGTCCTGGTGACACCATTATCTATAATGGACGTAAGTTCAAGAGCTATCGTGGTATGGGTTCTCTTGAGGCTATGGGACAAAAGAATGGCTCAAGTGATCGTTATTTCCAGGGTGGAACTAAAGACGTAAAGAAGCTTGTGCCAGAGGGTATTGCTGGTCGTGTTCCTTATAAGGGAACTGTTCAGGAGGTTATCTATCAGCTTGTTGGTGGACTTCGTTCTGGTATGGGATACTGTGGTGCTGGAAGCATAGAGAAACTTCATGATGCTAAGTTTACACGTATCACTAATGCTGGTGTGATGGAAAGTCATCCACATGACATACAGATTACCAGTGAGGCTCCTAATTATAGCCGCCCAGAATAACTCAGGTAAAGAATATCTATTACGATGAGAAAAGAAATTAAGTCTATAATAGCAATAGTAGCCATGCTCCTAAATGGGGGCATGGCTTTTGCTCAAGCTACTGATCCTGTTGTAATGACAATTAATGGTAAACAGGTTTTGCGTTCCGAGTATGAATATTCTTATAATAAAAACAACTCTGAAAACGTTATAGATAAGAAATCGGTAGAAGAATATGTGGACTTATTTGTGAACTATAAATTGAAGGTTCAGGCAGCTCTTGATGCTCATCTTGATACATTGAGTTCATTTAAGAAAGAGTTTGCCACTTATCGTAATCAGCAGATTCGTTCTACAGTTATTACAGATGCAGATATAGAGACTGAAGCGCGTAAAGTATATAAGCGTACTCAGCATTATGTTGATTCGCTTGGTGGATTGGTGAAGCTTGCGCATATTCTATTGGTGCTTCCACAAAGAGCTTCTTCGGAAGTGCAGGCAAAGGCCAAGGAGCGTATAGACTCAATTTATAATGCTCTGCTCAGGCATGCAGATTTTGCAGAATTGGCAAGAAAGTATTCTCAGGATAAGGAATCTGCTATAAAGGGAGGTGAATTGCCTTGGATTCAGCCAGGGGTGACATTCAAGGAGTTTGAAGACGTTGCTTATAGTTTGAAGAAAGGCGAGATAAGTAAACCGTTTCTTTCTCCTGCAGGTTATCATATCGTGATGATGAAAGATCGTCGTAATTATTTTGATTACGATTCTTTACGTGCTGATATAATAAAGTTTATTGATCAGCGCAATATTCGTGAACAAATTATTGATGCTCGTCTCAATGATTTGGCTAAGTTGCAACATTGTACTACTGATAAGGTGCTTGAAGATAAAACCAGTGTGTTGATAGAGAAAGATCCTTCGCTAAAGTATCTTGTTCAGGAGTATCATGATGGTCTTTTGTTTTATGAGATTTCAAATCGTATGATTTGGGAACGTGCGAACAAAGATGAGGCTGGCCAGGAAGAATTTTTTAGAAAAAATAAAAAACGTTACCGTTGGGATGCTCCTCGTTTTAAGGGGATAGCATATAATACAAAGGATAAAGCCGATATTAAGGCTGTAAAAAATGTGGTGAAGAAATTGCCTTTTGATAAATGGGCAGATGTTCTTCGTACAACATTTAATAATGATAGTGTCTTGCGGATAAGAGTAGAAAAAGGGTTATTCAAGAAAGGAGACAATGCTCTTGTTGACCATGATGTTTTTGGTGTTGATGCTATTGTGAAACCTATGGAAGGTTATCCTTATGGTGCTGTTTTTGGCAAGAAACTTAAAGCTCCTAAAGAGCGTGAAGATGTTAAGGCTGAGGTACTTGCCGATTATCAGGAGCAGCTTGAAAAGGATTGGGTGGCACAGCTTAGAAAGAAGTATAGCGTAGTTGTGAACCGCGAAGTTCTTAAGACTGTTAATAAGCACTAAGGTTTATTGTTTTGAAAATTAAATGTTATAACATATAAAGTAAAAAGAAACATGAGTAAAGTATCTAAAATATATGGCGGTCTTGCAGCCTTGCTTTTGCTTGGCGGAATAACTGCTCAGGCTGGACGCTCTAATGGTGTTCGTGCTTCTCAAGAAGGAGATACCACTAAAGTGCAGAAAGAGTTTTCTGCACCAGAGGGAAGTGTTATAGATGAAGTTATTTGGGTAGTAGGTGATGAGCCTATTTTAAAATCAGATGTTGAAAGTATGCGTATGCAGGGATTGCAGGAGGGCATGAGATGGGGGGATAATCCTGACTGTGCTATTCCTGAGCAGATTGCAGTGCAGAAACTTTTTCTTCATCAGGCTGCTATTGATTCTATAGAAGTGACAGAAAGTCAGGTGGCTTCTCGTGTTGATCAGCAGTTGAATTTCTGGATTAATACCGCAGGCTCGCGTGAAAAGTTAGAGGAGTATCGTGGTCAGACTGTAAGTCAGATACGTGAGGAACTTCATGATAATATAAAGAATCAGATGATTATCAAGGAGATGCGTGATAAGATTACAGAGAAGGTATCTGTAACTCCTGCTGATGTGCGCAGATATTTCAAGAATCTTCCTGCCGACAGTATTCCTTTTGTTCCAACGAAGGTTGAGGTTCAGATTCTTGTACGTCAGCCACGTATTCCTTTGGAGGAGATTAATAGAGTAAAGAATCAGCTTCGTGAGTTTACTGATCGTGTAAATAAGGGAGAGGCTTCTTTTTCAACTCTGGCTCGTTTGTATTCTGAAGACCCTGGTTCAGCACGTCAGGGAGGAGAGATGGGATTTGTTGGACGCGGTATCTTGGATCCTGCTTTTGCCAATGTAGCATTTAACCTTACTGACCCAAAGAAGATTTCAAAGATTGTAGAGTCTGAATTTGGTTATCATATTATTCAGCTTATTGATAAGCGTGGCGATAAGATAAATTGTCGTCATATTCTTCTCAAACCTAAGGTGTCTGATGAGGCCATAAACGAGTCAAAACTTCGTCTTGACTCTATATGTATGGATATTCGTGATAAGAAATTCAGTTTTGAGACAGCATGTGAATATCTTTCAGAGGATAAGGATACACGTGGCAATCATGGTTTGATGGCTTATTCTGATGAGATGAGAGGTATCATCACTTCTCAATTTGAGATGAAGGACCTTCCTACTGAGATTGCTGCTGTTGTTGATACGATGAAAGTGGGTGAAATATCAGCTCCTTTCAAGATGTTGAACAAGCGTGGAAAAACTGTTGTTGCTGTTGCTAAGTTGAAGAGTCGTGTTGAAGGACATCGTGCCACAATCACAGAGGATTTCCAGGTTATGCAGGATGTAGTGAAAGAGAAGCAGCAGGCTGAGGTGTTGAAGAACTGGATTGATGATAAGATTAAGCATACTTATGTCCGAATGAACGACCGTTATAAGGATTGTAAGTATCAGTATTCTGGATGGGTTAAATGATGAGGTTGGATACCTTGGGTAAAATATTTTCTTATAGAACAGTATTGTTGCTTATATTATGTTTGGTTGGAATAAACATAGTAGCAACAAGTGATGCTGCACGTGGTAAACGTCGTGTAGTAAAGGATAATCGTGTATATCTTATTCATTCCGACGAGTTGAAATTTGATATGTTTGGTCCTAATCCTGGGGCGCAGATTGTTAAGGGAAATGTTCATTTCTCTCATCAAGGTGCACAACTATGGTGTGATAGTGCATATTTCTATCAGGAGTCGAATAGTGTGAAAGCCTTTGGACATGTGCGCTATCAGCAGGGAAAGAATATGCGCCTAAGAGCAGAGCGTGCTGCTTATGATGGACAGGCTCAGCTTCTTGAAGCACGTAAGAATGTAGTGCTTAATCATGGTAAGCAGGTGCTTTATACTGATAGTCTTGATTATGACCGTCTTTATGATTATGCTTATTTCTTTGATGGTGGTAGATTGGTAGATGGTAAGGATAATCTGTCGTCTGACTGGGGTGAGTATAGCACAAAGACGCATGATGCTACGTTCTATTATAATGTTCGTATGCGCAATGGTAATCGTCTTATCGAGACAGATACCTTGCACTATAATACAGAAAATAAAATAGCACACATCACTGGTCCTTCAAAGATACATCAGAATGGAAGTATTATAAATACTGAGGATGGCTTCTTTAATACAGTTACAGACAGGGCTGAACTGTATGGTCGTTCTACAATTGTAGATGCTAATCGTACAATCACAGGTGATAGCCTTTATTATAATCGTAATACAGGGTTGGCACAAGGGTATGGCAATGTGATTTATGTTGACAGTAAGAATAAGAATACCCTTACTTGTGAGCGCATGAATTATAATGAGAAGACAGGATTTGGTTGGGCTACTGGAAAGGCTGTTGCTAAGGATTATTCTCAGAAAGATACTCTTTATGTTCATGCTGACTCAATGAAGATTTATACATATAACATTAATACAGATTCGTTGTATCGCGTGGTTCATTGTTTCGATCATGTTAAGGCTTATAGAATAGATGCTCAGGCAATATGTGATTCTATGGTTATTACCACCAAGGACTCGTGTATGACAATGTATAGAGATCCTATTGTGTGGAATGGTGATAGACAGATTCTGGGTGAAGTTATAAAGGTTTACATGAGTGATAGCACAATAAGAGATGCACATGTTATAGGCCAGGCTCTTTCTGTAGAATTGATGTATGATAAAAAGCATTATAATCAGATTTCTTCAAAGGTTATGGATGCTTATTTTGAAAACGGAAACATACGCCGTACGGTAGCTTCGGGAAATGTAAAGTCTATATATTATCCTGTTGACGATCAGGATTCATCTCTAATAGGTCTTAATTATCTTGAGAGCGATACTATAAAGATGTATATGGACGAGAATAGGAAACTTGAACGTATATGGGTGCCAAAACCAAAAGGTACAACTTATCCTATGACTCAGATTCCTGCTGGAAAAGAAAAGTTGTTAGAGTTTGCCTGGTTTGAGGATTTGCGCCCTACAGATCCTATAGATATTTTGGAGTGGCGTGGTAAAGGTGATGGACAAGGACTGAAAGAGATAAAACGTCACGATGCTCCATTGCAGCGCTTGCCTAAGAAAGAGATGGAAACTGTAGTTAAGGAGGAAGAGTAATGAGCTTTTTTCATCAACCCAAGCCTCGTCGTTTTCATCATGAATATATCTATTATGATGAACGGCGTGAGAATTTGAAGAAGCTTGAGCAAAATGCGAGTAGAGAACTTGAAACAGAGGGGGGAGGTAAAGAAAGAAAGGACTTTCAGTTCTCGTTTGCAAAGGATAGAAAACATAGTTATAGTAATAGACAGAGTTTGAATTCTGTGCTTTTTATAATGTTTGTCCTTTTGTTCTTGCTTTTGTCTTTATTTTTCTTCATTTAGCTTTATAGATTCAATTTAGACGCATTATAAAGGCATTATAAAGGAATTATAGAGGACAATATTTAGGCAATTGTTAAGAATTAGGAAACTAAGTGTTATATAAATATAATAAGGTGTGAATTTATGAGTGATGTTATCCAACTATTACCAGATTCTGTTGCTAACCAGATTGCTGCTGGTGAGGTTATACAGCGTCCTGCAAGTGTGATTAAAGAACTTGTGGAAAACTCTGTTGACGCTGGCGCACGCAATATAAATGTTCTTGTTGTCGATGCAGGAAGAACATCTATACAGGTGATAGATGACGGAAAAGGAATGTCGGAAACTGATGCCCGCTTGGCATTTGAGCGACATGCCACATCAAAGATTCGTAAGGCCGATGATTTGTTTGCGCTTCACACCATGGGATTTCGTGGCGAAGCTCTTGCTAGTATTGCTGCCGTAGCTCAAGTGGAACTAAAGACTCGTCAGGAAACAGACGAAATTGGAACAGATCTTACTATAGCAGGAAGTAGAGTAGTAGGGCAGGAGCCATGCTCATGTCCTGTAGGAAGCAATTTTATGATTGAAAGTCTTTTCTTTAATGTGCCTGCAAGACGTAAGTTCCTAAAGTCAAACTCCACAGAACTTAATAACATCATCACCTCATTTGAACGTATTGCACTTGTTTATCCAGAGATATCATTCACGCTTCATAGCAATGGATCAGAAATGTTTAATCTAAAAGCATGTGGATTGCGTCAGCGCATTATTGATATTTTTGGCAAGCGCTTGAATCAGGTTCTACTCCCTGTTGATGTCGATACCACCATGTGTAAAGTACATGGCTTTGTAGGAAAACCTGAGTCGGCAAAGAAAAAAGGCGCACATCAATATTTCTTTGTTAATGGCCGTTTCATGAAGCACCCTTATTTTCATAAGGCTGTTCAAATGGCATTCGAACGACTTGTTCCTCAAGGAGAGCAAGTTCCTTATTTTATTTATTTTGATATTCAGGCAGAAGATATTGATGTAAATATCCATCCAACCAAGACAGAGATAAAATTTGAGAACGAACAGGCAATATGGCAGATTCTTACAGCTGCCGTAAAGGAAACAATAGGAAAATTCAATGACGTTCCTTCTATAGATTTCGACACAGAAGGCTGCCCTGATATTCCAGTATTTAACCCTGACAATAATCTGGGTGCTCCAAAAGTGAAGATAAACACCTCATATAACCCATTCAAAGAAACAACAAGTGCGCAGGCTAAATCTTACAGTCAATGGGAAAATCTATATGAGGGCTTGGAGAAAGAAGCTGAAACAGAAGGAGATATCTTTGTTTCACGCACTCTTCGTCAAGAAACACCTGATATAATAACACCAGAACCACAGAAAGAAAGTCTAATAGACGAAAAATCGCCTGCACATTATCAGTATAAAGGGCAATATATTATGACTGCCGTAAAGTCTGGGTTGATGATAATTGATCAGCATAGAGCACATGTTCGTGTGCTCTATGAAGAATACCTTGATAATCTGCGTGCAAGAAAGATGAATTCCCAAAAGGTGCTCTTTCCTGAGAATATCCAGTTGTCTGCAGCCGAAGGACTCACTTTAGCCAAGATAATGCCCGAGATGCAGGATATGGGATTTGAACTAACGCCAATGGGAGGAAATGTCTTCAGTATAAATGCAATCCCCGCAGGACTTGATGGCATAAATCCAACCTCTTTGGTACAAGATATGATTATTTCTGCGATGGAAAAAACAGGAGACGTTCGTGACGAGATAAATCAGAACCTCTCACTTAGTTTGGCACGAAATGCAGCCATTCCGTTAGGACAAGTTTTGAGTAATGAAGAGATGGAAGGCATAGTAAATGCTCTTTTTGCATGCAATAATCCTAATTATACTCCAGACGGCAAGAATATACTTTGCATCATCAAACAAGGAGAAATAGAACAACTTTTAGGCTAATTTTTGTTGTTTTTTACCTTTTTTAATGATATTTCGGCATATTTCGCAACAAAAAGTGTTTTTTTTTTGTCTAAAATGAACAACCATAAGAAAAAAATATTAACTTTGTCGCAGAATTTGTTTGTCGAATCCTTTTGAATAGGAGGGCTTGGACAATTTTTAAAATAAGTTTTTTAAAGTTTTATAATACGACAATTATGAAAAAATTATTAATGGTTTTAGCTTTTGTTGGAGTTGCAACAACAAC
Organism: Prevotella sp. UBA4376; assembly: GCA_002391185.1. GTDB lineage: Bacteria > Bacteroidota > Bacteroidia > Bacteroidales > Bacteroidaceae > Prevotella. Next base: position 200 of record DGRY01000154.1, on the reverse strand, counting down.
AATCGCTCAGGAAGCAGATCCTGTACAGAAGTACAGCGTTGCTACAAACTCATTCTGGTCAAACTGGTTTATCCAGGGTAACTACACTTGGACAGCTTTCTATTCTAACGAAGAAAGAGGCGCAGGTTGGTCAAAGAGTCCTTTCAAGGATTTCCGTCGTGATCAGGGCTTCTCTGTAGCTATCGGTAAGTGGTTTACTC
>DGRY01000186.1 GCA_002391185.1 Prevotella sp. UBA4376 | reverse complement strand
CTTTGCGCGATTGCGCACTGGTGCATCAGCACTTTATTTTCTAGTGTATGAATGGATTCTTTCTGAAAGAGAATAATGATATTGATGTTGGGCTTGGAAAGCATGCTTTCTAAAAACCCAAGCATCAATATCATTATAGGCTCATTCTGAGCCGTATTCCATTCATACACATTTTCTTCTTTTTAAAATCTCAAGTAAAATAATTCGCTTGCGAAACTTTAGTAAAGAAAAAATGGGTTCAAAATACTACTATTTCGAACCCATTTAATTTATCTCCCAACAGAGATGCTTTACTCATTTACCGAGATACTTATCTCTCTAACTTTTTAAAACTTGAATCTCTCTGGTATTTCTGGCATAGCACCATTCTGAGTACATACATAGGCACTCACATTAACCGCTAACTTATGAGCCTCTTCAACCGATTTTCCATTAAGAATAGCAGCACAGAATGTTCCTGTAAAAGAATCTCCGGCACCAACAGTATCAGCAACCTCAACCTTTGGAGTAGGCTGATAATACACCTTACCAGGGGTGAACACATAACTACCATTGACACCACATGTGAGCACAAGCATATCAAGATCATACTTACCCAAAATCAAGAAACACTTGTTTTCCATATCCAAACCAGGATAGCCAAACATTCTGCCTATAAGGATAAGTTCCTCATCATTAATCTTTAGGATATTGCAACGCTTCAACGATTCCTGGATAACTTCCTTGGTATAGAACTGCTGACGCAAGTTGATATCGAAAATCTTAATACAATCAGATGGAGTGTGATCGAGGAACTTCGATATTGTTTCTCTGCTTACCACATTGCGCTGAGCAAGCGAACCAAAGCATACTGCACGACTATTACGAGCAATACCCTCAATAGGCTTAGAGAAAGGAATATTGTCCCATGCTACATTCTCTTTAATATCATAGGTAGGAACACCCTCGGTGTCAAGCTCAACCTGCACAGTTCCTGTTGGATAAGGAACGTGAGGCATCTCATATCTCAGCTTTTTCTCTTCTAACTGCTGGATTGTTTCCTCAGCCAAAGCATCGTCTCCAAGAGCACTAACAGCAACGGTATTCAAACCATACTGCCCTGCATGATATGCAAAATTAGCTGGGGCACCACCCAATTTCTTTCCTTCAGGAAGCACATCCCAAAGTGCTTCACCTAAACCGACTACATAACGATTATCTTTTTCCATAATCTTGTATTTTTTTCTCAACTGTGAGAATTTATTTTTTCACTTGTGGAATATAGCAGAAAAGATAAGCCACACCAACTGCCATAACTATTACCGCACCAACCTGTCCGATAGCATCACTTGCAAGTCCCATCAGGAGTGGGAAAATTGTACCGCCAAAGAGACCGATAATCATCAAACCACTCACCTCATTCTTCTTCTCGGGTACACTCAGAAGTGCCTGAGAGAATATTATTGAGAATACGTTTGAATTGCCATATCCAACAAGGGCGATAGCAATATAAAGAACAACCTTGTTGTCGCCAATAAAAAGTCCCACCATTGACAATGCCATCATTATGACAGAGATAATGAGGAAACTCTTTGAACTGAGCACACGCAAAAAGAAACTACCTGTGAGGCAACCTATTGTACGGAAGATAAAATAAAGAGATGTTGCAAAAGCAGCATCATTAAGAGTCATGCCCAAACGCTCCATCAAAATCTTAGGAGCTGTGGTGTTGGTACCAACATCGATACCCACATGACACATTATACCAAGGAAGCTAAGCAACACAATTGGTTTAGCAAGAAGCTTGAAACAGTCGGCAAACTCCTTGAGAACACCACCATTGCTCTCTGCTTTTTCAGCTATTTCTTCATTAATAGTTGATGCACCAAGCAACAATGTTGCCAACACACCAATTACCATATAAATAGGGAACAACACACGCCATCCAAGACCAAAGGTAGGAATTGAAGCCATTGCACCCCACATTGCTATATAAGGAGCCATAAATGAAGCTATGGCCTTAACAAACTGACCAAATGTTAATGTTGACGCCAAATTAGCATCGCCACTAACCTGAGAAACCAATGGATTAAGCGATGTCTGCATCAAAGCATTACCAATACCCAACAATGAGAACGAGATAAGCATCAATGTGAAGTTCTCACCAAAAATAGGAAGAAGTAATGAAACAACAGTAACAATAAGTGACAGCATAACTGTCTTCTTACGCCCAATCTTATTCATCAACACACCAGTAGGCACGCTGAAAATAAGGAACCAGAAGAATACCAAAGAAGGAAAAACATTGGCAACAGTATCTGTTAAATTTAAATCCTCTTTTACATAATTAGAGGCTATTCCAACCAAATCAACAAATCCCATCGCAAAAAAGCATAACATCACAGGGATTATCGTCAGTTTTAGATTTTTACTCATAGGTATTTTAAAATTTTTAGTTATCGTTGACAAAGATAGTTAATACTATTAAAACTATAGCCCTAATTTTGTTACAAAGAAAGCAACTTTTCGTTCATGTAACAAAATTAGAGCTATACTTTACAATTATTTAGCCAAATTAAACACTTTGGCCTTTCCGCCCTTAACCTTAACTATATTGTAAGGCTCTGTTGGGAACACTATATTAGTCATTGCAACCTTACCTGCTGCATCGAAAATCTCAATACTTGAGCTATCGATGAAGATTTGCAAAGTCTTTATCTTACCATAAGTTGGTGATGTAGTAACCACTGGGAATTCAGCGCTAAAACCAACTTCACCACTCTTGGTGCGATCCATTGATATCTTTTCGTTCTTAGCATTATAGCTGATAACAACCTGCTCGCCTTTACTATTTGAAAGAGTTATTGTGGCATTACCCTTTAACTGCACATCAACTCGACAAGCATTTGAAAGGTGTCCGGTTGCCTTCTTTGAAAAAGCTGCATATACCTCCTTACTTGGTTTTACTGACAAATAGGTTTCACCCTTATAATCGAATGAACTAAGGTCACGAGGAATACCGTTAGCCGAGCGATACTGCTTTGTTGGAACCTGAGCAGCATACTGCCAGTTGCTCATCCAAGGAATAACAACAATTCTGCCATCAGGCGCATTGTTGAACGAAACAGTAGCATAGTGATCCTTACCATAGTCGAGCCACTTTGTTTCGGTTGGTTCATCTTCGCAAGTGAACTTATGTCCATCGAAATCACCAACAAAATATTGAGTTGCAGAACCACCGAAAGGACCTCCGGGGTTAATATTCAGCAATATAAACCACTTACCATTGATTTCAAAGATATCCGGACACTCCCAAACACCATCATGATTACCATATTCTTCACCAAAATTGCTCTCAAATGTCCAATTCTTCAAATCGGTAGAAGAATAGAACTTAACATGAGTTTTCTCTGCAAGGATAAGAATCCAGCGCTTTGTTGCTTCATGCCAGATAATATTTGGGTCACGGAAATCAGGAATCTCTGAGGTGAGCACAGGATTAGCAGCATACTTTGTGAATGTTTTACCATTATCAGTAGAATAAGCCATGCTCTGTGTCTGCGACTGACCAGCTGATGTATAATAAGAAATTATAGCACCCTTACCAAAGCCAGCAGTGTTGTTTGTGTCAACAACAGAAGAACCAGAGAAGATTGTACCAAAAGCATCACGCTCTATAGCTTCACCCTCGTAGTTCCAATGAATAAGATCCTTTGAGGTTGAATGTCCCCATGTCATATTCTCCCACTGTGAGCCATAAGGATTAAGCTGGAAGAAAAGATGCCAAATGCCATCTTTGTAGAACATTCCATTAGGATCATTCATCCAACCATAATTAGGTGTGTGATGATAAACAGGACGCCATTTCTCACGATTGGTAATATCAAATGTGTTTGAAACCTTTGTTCCTTTCCAACATGCAAAGTTTCTTATTGGCATTCTACCACCAGGATTACCTGTGCTACGATTGAAAGTGATGTCAATAACTATTTCGCCCTTTGCATCCTCACTACCCTTTTCTTCTTTAATAACACGAGCAAGATTCAAAGGAACAGTATAGTCAATCTTGTTGACTGCAAGTTTACAGTTAAGTTCTTTAACCAACTTGTTATCAACCGAAACACGGATATAATCATACTCCTGACTTTCCTCAACAGGCATCAATAGGTATTTATGTCCTGCAGGAATACGCAGCATAGCATGGTTTTCGCTTAGAACTAATAGTTCTTGAGCATTGGCTGCAGAGAATACAGCCAATGCACAGATTGTAAAGAATAGTTTTAGATATTTCATTTTAATACTGACTTACAGTAAGATCGGTTACATCAATATTTCCACCATAATTATTGATGCTCCAGCAGTTCTTTGCCATACCATAGATGCGCTGGGTGTAAGCACAAACATCATTAATATACATGGTGAGCACAGAGTTATCTGTATAGATTGTCACATTGTAAATATCGTTGGCAGGACGCGCAAACTTATAACCATCAATACCCTCGATAAAGCCCTTGCCTTCGTCACCTTCTTCCTCGAAATTAATTTTACGGTTATTTTCATCCTCTGGATTTACTACGATGGTATAATACTTCTTGGAATCACCACCACGAACAAAAGAGATACCAAACTTATCCCAGTTATTATCTGTCTTAACAGTGAAAGAAATCTTATTGTGATTGCCAAGGCGTGCAAACTGTGCAAAAGCATTGTTGCCAGAAAGTTTGAAACTTGTTGCTGAACCTGTGTAACCATTGTTAGCTACAACTTTCACATCCTGTGCATTAGTATATTTTGCATCAATAGCATCTACCTTACCTAAGGTAAGAGTACCATCAGCATGCTGAATAATCTTATGGCAAACCAAAGCACCACTCCAGTTTGGTTCTTTCTCACCTACATTAATATTCTTTTCCCATACATTAGCACCTGAACGGAAAGGACACCAGCCCCAGATGAGACGCTCGCTACCATTAGAAGCTGTTTTACCAGCATAGAAAGCACGGCTGTCAAGAATACCTTCATGACCATCTTTTGGCCAGTTAGCACCTGGATCACCAAAGCAAGCCTTCAGGCCTTCAAAGCTATCAGCCATCATATATTTCACCTTACGGCTCCATGTTGTCTGATAACCCTCGCTATAGATGAAGTACCACCAATCGCCCATCTTGAAAATATCAGGGCACTCACACATACGATCCCATACAGCATTGAAAGAACCAGCAAACTCCCAATTCTTCATATCTGTAGAGGTGAAATCTGCAAACTTAGGGTCGCCCTGACGGGTTGCTATTACCATGTGATAAACACCATTATCCTCAAAAATCTGTGGATCGCGGAAATCATTCTTTGAAAGGTTGTAATCAGCACCCTTCAACGACCATGAGATGTCGCGAGTCCAAGTTTTATAATCGGGTGATGTAGCACGAAGCACTACTTCAGTATTCTCACAATTTGGATTATGACCTGTATAATAGATATAATACAAACCATCCTGCTTGTTGTAATAGCAGCAACCTGTACCAAGAGCAGCATCCTGCTGGAAATCACTTGAACCAACACCAAGTGTTTCACCAAGCGAATGATAGTTAGCACCATCCTTTGTTGCTACTGTCCAAATTGGATGGTAGCGGAAAGGAGCATTGTTGTTAAACTCCTGAAGATAAAGCACTTTATACTCCCCAGCCTTCTCATCATAAAAAGGCATTGGATCACCAACACGACCTATAGCAGGTGTGTAATATGTAGAATAACCACTTTCCTCTGTAGAGTTAAAAAACTCTGTTGTTGCTGCCCAATCTTTTGCAACGTCACCTTCAAATTTATCGTCGCTGCAACCTGTCAGCGTTACAGCTGACAGTGCTATTGCGATTGAATATATCATCTTTTTCATAAGCATTTACAATTTATAATTGAAGTTGTCTCTATGCAAGCATAAGCCTTACTTGGTAAGGTAATCGAATGCATTACCTGTCATAACACCTACATTATCATGATAATAAGAGGTATATGAAGTTGGTGACCACCAGTCGTAACATCCTGAACCAAAGCAGATGATACCACCCTTACCAAATTTGCCATTAGAAGCAGGAGCCTCCCATACAGAGATTTTGCCATCGCCACCATGACCAAGGATACGACCACCAGTGAGGTCCACCCACTTCTCGTAACCTTCGGCATAGTCGTTCTTCATCTCCCACTGTGAAGTACAGTTAGAAATGGTGTAACCTGCATCAACAGTCTTAACTTCACCATTCTTGAGTTTCATATTCTTCCATACTGGGTGGTTGGCGTCTTGCATGAAGAAGCCCCATTCTCCACCAGCACTGATAACATCACCACCATCATCGCTGTCACCCCAACAGTTGTTTGCGCAACGATTATCTTTGATAGCACCAAGCTTAGCAGCAAAATTAACAGCAGCACGACTAAGAATGAATGCACCACCATTCTTATAGAAATCGGTAAGAGTATTTAGTGCACCCATAGCTGTTGAAGTTGCAGCGTTCTCGAAGACACTAATGGTTTCAGATGGCTGACCCTGCCAATGCCACCAGATTATCTTACACTTAGAAAGATCTACATTGCCAGCTTTCAGCTCATCCCAGCTCACGAACATTGAGTTTTCAATGTTAGCAAGCATCCACTTACAAGCCTCTTTCTCCTCAGGAACAAGTTCGTCCATGGTTGTTGCTTTAGCACTTCCAAGGAAGATAGCAGAAGGAGCAGATACTGTTTTGATGGTAGCAACATATGTTGCTGTAGCAGTATTGTCGGTAACAGTATATGTTACAGGCTCAGAGAAATCTGTCTGCACACCACTCAATGGAGAGATTGTTGCATCCTCACTATAGGTGATAGTAGGAATAGCTTTCTTTATATCAACAGTAGCTGGAAGGAACGCAGTTATAGTGTGCTCTTCCTCGTTGATACTTGCTTTGTATGTATCGTTGATGATGAACGACTTTATTTTTGCCTCATCATTCTTAACGTTGATAGTCCAGTCGAGATAAAGATCACCACGAGTAATATGCATGACCTTGGCTGCACTAAAATCAACTACATCACCAACAGAAATATTTGCCTTAGCACCTTCTGAAATATTCAGTGCGGTAACTTTCATGGCACTCTTATTCAAGAAACTTACGGGCACCTTTATTTTTACGGTACGTGAAACAGGATCAACTACACCTGTATATTTTCCATCAAGTTCAATAGACTCAACAGCACAATTACCTGCAAGTTGAAGGTCGCTCAAATTGTCGTTGCTACAAGCTGCCAGCAACAGCAAAAGACATAAGGTAAAAGGTATAAGCGCAAATACCTTAGCTGCCTTGTTATATAATTTGTTTGATTTCATAATTTGATGATTCTAAATTCATTAGCGAAATATTTTCCCTAACACTAAACTGCAGATTACCAATTACCTACATTCTGCTTGTAGTGACCATTAGAAGAAGAAATCTGTGTATGTGGAATAGGCAGATATTCATTCTTGTTAGCTGTAAACTGTGCATCACTCAAGAATGTAACACGTTCTTTCTCTTTCGCAAAATAATTGGTTAGAACGCTCTGTGCATCACCCCAACGAACAAGGTCGAAGAAACGCTCGCCTTCCATTGCCAACTCCAAACGACGCTCCATCTTAACAATCTTGATGGCTTCATCCTTTGAGTAAGTACCTGTGTAGTCCTTGCAATAGAAATGAACGCCATACTTGTTAGGATAATCAGCTATCATCTGAGTAGAACCAGCTGCACGACTACGAATCTGGTTAACAAGATCAATAGCCTCTTCAACATGGCCTAACTGTGCCTCAGCCTCTGCACGTTCAAGAACAACATCAGCATAACGGAACACAATACGATTCATTGAACTTGCCCAATAAGAGCCATGGATGAGATATGTGCCAATGAGTGCAGGATCAACATTCTGCTTCAATGTTACATTATATCCATAAAGACCACCAGAACGGCTCCATGCAGAACTTCTGTCCATAATGAAATCTTTATTGAACTCATAAGGCAAACCAGTGATACCTACAGTAAGGAAAAGGCGTGGATCGGCATTATCAACAGCCTTATCATAATTTTCATTGTTATAGGTGTCAATCATTGGTAAGCCATCAGCATTTGTCTTGAAAGCATTAACAAGATTCTGTGAAGGCTTATAGAAATCGCATCCACCATTTGTTACATCTGGAATATTTGGAACAATAAGACCATAGCTCCAGTTCAGATTACCATAAGTAGAACCATCGTTGCGAGAATACTGCATAGCCCAGATTGACTCACAACCATTCTCGTATTGTTCTTCAGGACGGAAGTTGTTATGAATATCGGTTTCCAATCCATAACCAGCCGATGTGTAGATAGATGGTTTAGAATACTCTAACACTTTCTCCAAATCGTCTTGATTGATAGAGGTTATCTGATTTGAGTTAGCATCGTCCTGGCGATATGCCTTATAAAGATAAACCTTTGTAAGGAATGCTGCTGCAGCAGCCTTTGTAGGACGACCCTTATCAGCCTGCTTTACAGGAAGCACCTTATAAGCCTCTTCCAATTCCTTTGCTATTAATGCCCAACCCTCGTCATTATTATACTCGGTGTTTGACAGATTATTATAATCTTCACGAGTAAGACTGGTTGACATTACAAAAGGAATATTCTTGTAAAGACGCTTTGCAAGGAAATGACCGTAAGCACGCAAGAATTTCATCTCTGCCAAGCGCTCTGCCTTGAGGGCATAAGAATCATCTGTTGTTTCAATAGCCTTAATAGCTGCATTTACACGTGAGATAGCATTATAAAGGCGCACCCACATATCATTGATGTTCCAGTTGGTGGTAAGAATACCCTGCCCTACTTCAAGCTGATGAAACACATCACCATCATTAGTAGTTGAACCACCTTTATATGCATCGTCAGATCGAACATCATAGTTCCACATTGAGAACGATGAGTTGATATCTTCTGCAGTTGTAAAGATTGCATAAGCAGATGTCACCATATTGTCAATATATGCAGCCTTAGAAACTTCCTCGTCAGACAATGTAGCCTGAGGCACCTGGTCGTCGAGGAAAGACTCACAGCTTGACAACAATGAAACGGCAAGAAGACATGATGGTATCAATGCTGCCTTCATAACCTTTGTATATAATGTATTTGATTTCATAATTGTAATCTTTAATTCTTTGTTCTCTAAACTATACCATTTATTAGAAAGAAACATTAACACCAAATGTAAGGTTCAGAGGAATTGGATAACCAAAGAGTGCATTCTCAGGATCAACACCTGTGAAGTTCTTACTCTTGATTGTGAGCAAGTTCTGTGCTGAGAAGTACATACGAACCTTTGTCAAACACAACTTCTTTGCAAATGCATCTGAGAAATTATAACCTAACTGAATGGTGCGCAACTTCAAGAAACTGCCATCTTCAACATAGTAAGAAGAGAAACGCTTTTCATTGTTGTTGTCGTAAGTAGAGAGAGCAGGAATATTAGAACCCATATTATTAGGAGTCCAAGCATCAAGAACACGATCACCCTTATTAAGGAATGGTACGTTTACACCTGCCCAAAGATCGGTCTGCACTTTGTAACCACCATTGGTGTCATCACCAGGACGCACTGTAGTTAGTACATCTACTCCCTGCACACCCTGCCAGAACATTGTGAGGTCGAAATTCTTATACTGCAGATAAATGTTCAAACCATAAGTGAAAGATGGGTTTGGATTATAGATCCAATCCTGGTCGGCTGTGTTGATAACACCATCTTTGTTGAGATCCTTAAAACGCATACGACCTACGCCTGCTCCTTCCTGAACAGCATGGTTGTCAACTTCTTCCTGACTCTTGAAAATGCCATCATAAACATAGCCTACATAAGAGTTCATTGGATGACCAACAACGCTGAACACGCCGCTACCACCAAAGGTACCTGCAGCTGCTATTGTCTCTGGAAGTTTGGTTACCTCATTATGGTTTGTACCAATATTACCTGTAATGTCATAACTAAAATCGCCAATGTGGTTACGGTAGCCTGCATTAAACTCAAAACCACGGTTGAGCATTTCACCAGCATTAATCCACATGCTGCTACCTTCGCCCATTACACCAATACCTGGCATGTTTACAAGAATGTCGGTAGTTTTCTTGTGATACCACTCGATACTACCATAGAGAGCTTGATTGAAGAAACCAAAATCAAGACCTATATTAGTCTGGGTTGTTGTTTCCCATTTAATATCATCGTTACCCAACTGGTTACGCTTAAAGCCTGAAGCAAGAGCCTGACCGCCGTTAGTACCAGCAATGTCATAAGATGTACCGTAGCTCTGTCCACCAAAGTTAGCTTCGCCATAGTTAGAAACATAAAGAGTGTAGCGAGCTGTGTTGCTGATTTCCTGGTTACCAGTCTGTCCCCAAGA
>DGRY01000136.1:58126-59498 GCA_002391185.1 Prevotella sp. UBA4376 | reverse complement strand
TGATCAAGGACGGATATAATGCCGAGGCTCTTCATGGTGATTTGAGTCAGCAGCAACGCGACCTCACCATGCAGAAATTCCGCAATCATAATGTGCAGTTCCTTGTAGCTACTGATGTGGCTGCACGTGGTCTTGATGTAGATGAACTCACACATGTCATCAACTATGGTTTGCCAGATGATATAGAGAGCTACACTCACCGTTCGGGACGTACAGGTCGTGCAGGACGAAATGGTACATCTATCAGCATTATCCACACAAAGGAAAAGTGGAAGGTTCGCCAGATAGAAAAGCAAATTGGTAAAGACTTTATAGATGGTAACCTGCCTGCACCTGAAGAGATATGCAAGAAGCAGCTTTATAAGGTGATGGACGACATCATGAAGACTGATGTTGATGATGAGCAGATTGCTCCTTATATGGAGGAGATAAACCGCCAGTTTGAGTTTATCGACAAGGAAGACATCATCAAGAAAATGGTAACAATCACCTTCGGTCGTTTTCTCGATTACTACAAGAATGCTCCTGTTATTGAGAAACCTACAGGTCGTTCTAAGGAAACTGGTAAGATGGGTAAGGACAAGGTTTCTGGAGGTCGCCGCAAGCATGAGGCTGAGGCAGGTTTTAAGCGTCTCTTTATAAATTTGGGTAAGGCTGATGGATTTTATCCAGGTGAGATAATGCAATACATCAACAAGCATGTTCGTGGACGTCAGGAAGTGGGACATATTGACCTCCTTCAGAAGTTCTCTTATATCGAGGTTCCTGAGGATGATGCCAAGAAAGTGATGAAAGCACTTAATGGAACTGTGTATAAGGGTCGAGAAGTGCGCTGTAATGACGCCGATGAGGCTGGACACGGTAGAACCTCACGTGGTGCTGGTTCACGCTCTGAGCGCGTTTCTAAACGCGAAAATTCACGTCGTGATGATAGTTCTCGCAATCATTCTTCTCGTCGTGGTGCTGATCGCAACAAAAACTATGGTGGAAAGAAAGATGATTGGCGTGGACTGATGAAAGATGCTAAGGACATAAAACTCCGTGGCTCAGAACCAGATTTCAGCGAAGAAGGCTGGGCACGTCGTTATCCAAAGAAGAAAAAGTAAAACCCCTCCCGACTCAATGGTCTTTGCACCCCCTTCTCTTCCCCCGTTCCCGGGGGACAGGAACCCCGAAGGGGAGGGGAACTAATTGTAGAAGATAAAAAAAGTATAAAATGAAAAAAGCCAATCTGTTACTCAGGGTAGAGTAATGGATTGGCTTTTTATTGTACGCTTGACAGAAATGCTGTCAAGCTGTTTTTGAATCTTTACTTAGCGTTGATTTCCTTGAGGAGACGGTCGGCATGTCCCCACTTATCCATCATGTAGAG
>DGRY01000136.1:0-58072 GCA_002391185.1 Prevotella sp. UBA4376 | reverse complement strand
ACGTAGCGGATGTCAACACCGATGCAACGAGCCAGACGGCTGTCGAAGTTGATATCGCTTGACAGGCTGTCCCAGTTGCCATCGAAAGCGAGACCGATGAGCTCTCCCTTGCCATTGAACATTGGTGAACCTGAGTTACCACCAGTGATGTCGTTGTTGGTGAGGAAACAGAGCTGCATCTTGTTGGTTGTCTTGTCTTGATACTTACCGAAATCCTTTGCACCAAGAAGTTCGTGCATGATAGGTTCTGCCTTATAGTCGAATACACCTGCATCGCCCTGTTTCATCTTTGCAACAATGCTTGATGCCTCAGTGTAGTAGTTGGTTTTTTGATTTCCGATGGTGAAACCGCCTACCTGACCATAGCTCAGACGCATTGTGAAGTTGGCATCGCTATAGTGTGGCATATCCTCCTCCATGCGTACCTTAGCATCGCAGAGGTAACGTTCTTGAGTGCTTATGCTATCTTCAAGTTTTATGATATCGTTATAGTATCTTCCTATTAGCTCTGTGAGGTCGAGACCGTATTGAACTCCAGGATCTTTCATGTAGCTCTTCTGATTTACATAAATCTTCTTGCCATTCTTCATCAACTGGCTATTTTCCCAGAGATAGTCAACGTATTTCTTGTAGTCACCACCAAACTTCTTGTCGATAGTAGCATAGAATTTAGGCAGATACTCTGCTGGCACGTGCTCACGATAGTTTTTCAGCAATGTAGCCTGAACTTCCTTGTCGAGAGCAGCATCCCATGTGTCGCTATTATCCTTGAAGCAGATATATTGTTTCTTTCTATTGTTCTCAGGACCTTGAATCTGCATCTTGTTAAGTTGCAGGGCACGTGTAGAGAACTCGTTTGTGCGGAAGAATGTTTCTGTGAAGTAGGTGTACACCTTGCGAGTGATGAAACGAGTGTCATAAAGGCGTTTCATGAGGTCGAAATCAAGTTTCCCTTTGAGATACCCGGTAGAGTCCTGCCAAGCGCGCAGACGAGTTTCAAACTCCTGCTTCTGGTTTATAATTCCGATAGAATCGATACATTTGTTCATACCGATAGAATTCTTCCAGTAATTGGCTGACTGTGCAAACTTGCTATCGTATTTAATGCGGACAGCTTCGTCAGCACGCATGTGCTTAGTCATCACATCCTGTTTAACGCCACGAACCTGAGCACGTGGGGCGTTGATAGCGTCGCGACGTTCTTTGATACCATAGCTTGAAAGATAACGGCTTGTAGAGCCAGGATAGCCAATAGTCATGGCATAGTCGCCATCTTTGTATCCCTGAAGGCTCACCTGTGCATAGCGCTTAGGATGATATGGTGTGTTATCTTTGCTGTAGGCAGCAGGTTTGTTGTTCTTGGCATAGATACGGAATACTGAGTAGTCGCATGTTTGGCGAGGCCACATCCAGTTGTCGGTTTCACCACCAAACTTACCCATACTCTTTGGCACGGAAAAGACAAGGCGTATATCGTCAAACTGCTGATATGTTGTTGCATACCATTTGTTTCCCTCGAAGAATGCGTCGATTTCTACATGATAAGTCTCATCTGTTTTGCGAGCCTCATTGGTAAAAACCTGTTGCAGCGAGTCGATGAATTCTTCTTTTCTCTCATCACTCATGTTGTAGAATCCTGCATCGATAATTTTGTCGGTAACATCCTTCTGGTCAATCATGAAACTAACAAACATATCTTTGTTTGGCAGTTCTTCGCTGAAATCCTTGGCATAAAAACCATTAAGCATGTAGTCGTGTTCAACAGTAGAATGACTACGTATAGCCTCAAAGCCGCAATGGTGGTTGGTAAATACCAATCCGTCAGGACTAACAACAACACCAGAGCAATAGCCAGAGAAGTTTACTACTGCAGCCTTCAAGGAGGTGTCACCTTTGTAAAGCTGATCGTATGTCAATTCAAAACCATAATTCTGCATGGTTTCAAACACCTGATTAGGGAGGTTGTAGATTGTCCACATACCTTCATCAGCATGTAAAGGTGAAAGAGTAAAAAGGTAAAAAAGTAAAAGGGTAAAAGTCTTCTTTAAAGTAAAAAGATAAGAGGGTAAAAAAGTAAAAAGCTTATTACCCTTTAATGAAAGTCTCTTGTTCATATTCTAAGGATTAAGTTATTTCTTGAATTTCTTTCCGATTATAGGCAGAGAATTTAACGGCATATCCTTTTTTACTATTAATGCCATGAATGCCACTATGAGTAGGGTATTGATGCCTAATGACAAGGCAAAAGCAAGGTTGCTGTTGCAATAGTTCATCAATGTGTAGATAATAGCTGAAGCTATCACATAGATTGTCATGTCTTTGATAGGATAGTTGATAGGGTAGTATTTCTGTCCAACAAAATATGATGTTAGCATAGCCACACCATAGCCGGCAAAACCTCCCCACGCACAAGCCACATAGCCGTAACGTGGCACAAAGATGATATTGATGGCTATAAGAACAGTACAACCAATACCCGAGAAGATAGCTCCCCAGATGGTTTTGTCGATGAGCTTATACCAGAAACTCAGATTGAAGTAAACACCCATCATAATCTCTGCTGCCATAACGATTGGCACTACATTCAAACCATCCCAATAATCAGGAGCGATGATATAGCGTAGCAAGTCCATGTATCCTACCACGAAGAGGAATGCCAGAAGGGTGAAGATTACAAAGAACTTCATGGCTTTAGCATAGGTTTCGCGATTGTCTTTCGACTTGTTCTGCCCAAACACGAAAGGCTCGTATGCCAAGCGGAACGCCTGGGTTATCATAGCCATAATCATTGCTATCTTTGAGGCAGCACCATAGATACCCAACTGAGTGTGGGCATCGGCTTTCTCATATACAAATGGGAAGAGGATCTTATCAGCAGTTTGGTTTAGAATACCTGCTATACCCAGTACAAGGATAGGCCAGCTATAGCCGAGCATGTGCTTTAAAAGTGTCTTGTCAAAACCAAAACGGAATCCGCAAAGTTCTTTTGCAAGTAGCAGTATCTGGAATGCTGAACAGAACAGGTTGATATAGAACACCCACTTTACATCGGTCACTCCCATGAAGAGATAGGCAAAGCAGTTGAGCACAATCAGCATAGCGATGTTGATAAGTTTGATAGTTGCAAACTTTATTGCTCGGTTCTGAAAACGCAGATAGTCGAAAGGTATGCATAGTACAGAGTCAATAGCTACTGTTATTGCCATGGTAGCTATATACTCTGGGTGGCTGGCATAGCCTTGAAATGATGCTATAGGGTTAAGAAAAATAAGTACCAAGGCTACAAAGATGGCTGATACACCACCTACCGACCATAGAGTAGTGCCGTAAACCTTATTGGCATCCTGTCCTTCTTTGTTGGCAAAGCGGAAGAAGGTTGTCTCCATACCAAAGGTGAGGAGCACCAGTAGCAGAGCTGTATAGGCATAAACATTGGTGATGACACCATATCCGCCTGATGCAGCTGAAATCTTTGCTGTGTACAGAGGTACAAGAAGATAGTTGAGGAAACGTCCGATAATACTGCTTAGTCCGTAGATAACAGTATCTTTTAATAAACTTTTTAAGTTTGCCATTATATTGTTTTTTTCTCGTTCTAATGGAATCTAAAAGAAGATATAGGCTATGGCGATAGCTGCAAGTGAACCGATAAGGTCGGCAAGCAATCCGCATGTTACCGCATGGCGTGTGTATTTAATGTTTACTGAACCGAAATATACTGCAAGGATGTAGAAGGTGGTGTCGGTACTGCCTTGGAACATACAAGCTAATCTACCCACAAACGAGTCTGGTCCATAGGTTTTCATTGCTTCAAGCATCATTCCACGTGCACCACTTCCCGACATAGGCTTCATCAAGGCTGTTGGTAAAGCTCCAACAAAATCGGTGTTTATACCCAACTGATCCAAACACCATGCAACACCATTGATGAGCATATCCATAGCTCCTGAAGCGCGGAAAACTCCTACGGCAACAAGAATAGCTACAAGATAAGGAATGATGCGTACTGCTGTGGTGAAACCTTCCTTGGCACCTTCGATAAATGAATCATAAACATTGATCTTCTTATATAAGCCAGCACCAATGAAACTCATAATCACGCTTAGTAGAATTAGGGGGCCTGCAACAGAAGTTACAGTAGCCATTGTTTCATGATCCATCTGACCGAAACTCCACACTACGATACCTACAAAGGCACAAAGGCCAAGCATGAAGGCAAGGAGCACAGGTTGAAAGATGTTTATGCGCTGCCACATAGCGGTTATTATCATTCCAGCAAGAGTAGCAACGGTTGTAGCAAGAAGGATAGGCACGAACACATCGGTAGGACTTGCTGCACCATAGCTTGCTCGGAAGGCAAGGATGGTAGTTGGTATGATGGTGAGTCCTGATGTGTTGAGCACCAGAAACATAATCATTGGATTGGTTGCGGTGTCTTTCTTGGGGTTTAGTTCCTGCATCTGACTCATAGCTTTCAAACCAGTTGGGGTGGCTGCATTGTCGAGCCCCAGCATGTTACTGGCAATATTCATAAAGATACTTCCCATAGCAGGGTGGTTCTTAGGAATGTCGGGGAACAACTTTGTGAATACTGGGCTGAGTACACGAGCCAGCAGGTTTACTGCACCAGCCTTTTCGCCAATTTTCATAATTCCTAACCACAGGGCAAGCACACCGGTAAGCCCTATTGAAATTTCAAAGGCAGTTTTTGAAGTGTCAAAAGTAGAATCAACAATCTTTTGGAAGACAGTTGTGTCGCCCATTAAAAACTGTATCACAGCAAAGATAAATGCGATGATAAAAAATGCTATCCAAACGTAATTTAATACCATAGTAAATGCAAAAGTAAGAAAAAAAAGAATTAAAATATCATTTTTCTCTTATTTATTGTTACTCAAACTGGTATTTTGGTTATCTACCGTAACTGTCCGATAATCTTTACTTTAGGATTTCTTGACAGGTCACCAGGATTGCTCCCGGGTGCTCCTTCTGGCACTTCCTTTCCTGCTTTCCGATAGTATTCTTTCCAAAAATTGGTGATTTCACCGCTATTATCGTGGAAACTCATTGGAATGGGAGTAAAGAGCAGATGACCTTTGAGGTCTTCATAGCTGAGCTGTACAAGTTCACTACAATAGATGGCGCTATCGTTAGGCTCAAAATAAAAGTCGTATGGCCTACCAATATAGCTTTTTGCCTTTGATATAGATGCTTTCACGTTCCATTCTTCTTGTATCCTGCCGATATAGATATGTTCTTTTCGCCGGTTTAATCGTTCAAAAGTGCTGTCAATAGGCTGCATTACGACTCCTTTATGTGTGGCTTCAAGAATATATGGCTTATTGTTCACTTGTGTGAATATGGAAACATGATCTATTCTTTTTCCTTCAAAACCACTTGTTACATCGGTTATGGCATTACCTGTTTCTGATGTATAGAAAAGTAGGTCGCCTTCTTTTAGTGGGAGAGAATAATGTTGCGCGTAGCCCATGAGGGCTACACACAACAAGATACAGTTTAATAAATGTCTTTTCATAAGCCTATATGGAATTTTACTCCTGCTATAAACCAAAAACCTGGTTGTTGCAAACTTCCGAAGTCGGCATATCGGTGCGAAATGAGGTTGTTGCCTTCAATATAGAGGCTATAATCTGGAGTGTTCCACGACAAACGGGCATCAACAAGACTATATGGTGAATATTTCTTCAGGATATTAGTCTTTGTAGCTTCGTCATATCCTGCAACATAGTTTCCATTTCTCTTTTGAAAACGGTAGTTTATGCCTAATGCCAGATTCTTCCAGATATTTAGCTGTAGGTTTGCCACAAGCTTATGACGAAGATATTCCAATACATATCTGCTGGTGATACCCTCGTATTGCTTTTGATCCTGATTGAGATAAGCATATTGAATGGCTATTTTTCTCAGTAAGTGCTGGTTTGGTAATAGCTCCATAAGGTTCATGCTTATGTTTGCTTCTGCTCCTATAGCATTTATCTTTCCGAAGTTTGTTGTTGTGAGAACAGCAGTTTCTGCCTTTTCATCTACTATCCAGTCTATCAGGTTGGTGTAGTGATTGAAGAATACATTTGCTGAAGTTTGGATAGTGTTGCTTATGTATTTTGTTCCAACTTCCACGGCAGACAGTTCTTCGGGCTTTAGGTTTTTGTTGGCGTTATAGCCTTTTGAGTTGTAGTAAAGCTCCGTAACCGATGGCATTCGCAGAGATGAGTTATAAGAAGCATACACTTTCCAGTTCTCGGTCGGTCTGTAGCACGCTTCTATACTTGGATACACCCGCATGTTCATCTCCGACCAACTGTTTTTTACAGCTGTTATTCCCATTGAAAGAGTAAAATGCTTCAACAGGATGTTGTGTTCAAGAACAAACTGCACGTTGGTGCGGTTTATGCCATTGGTATAGTCGCGATTTGTGCTATGAATGTGGTGTGGGCGTGTTAGTTTTTCGCCCAGATTACCACTCACAAGGTCTTCCTCTCGCATTTCTGCTCCAAAGGCTGTTCTTCCTGCGGCCCAGTCGAAATATCCGTTAAGGTTCACTCCAAATACATCTGTGCGATGATAGTTGTAGGGATAGGCTTCTGGGTTGTTGTGGAACAACTCAAAACGATCCATGTTTCTGTTCCAATATATTAATGGATGAAAATGGAAAATACCATTTTTGTTTTCAGCCTGTATGGCGGTAAAGGATTTAAATGTTCTTTCATATTGCTCATCAGAGTAGTTGCTATAGAACGTGTTACTGCCATAGCCTTTTGTGCTCATTCCGGCATGCCATCTTACATTGACATTAGCATCATAGTAACCTCCTTGATAGAACATTTTCCCTCCGTTGTAGTCCATGTTAAACGCTCCAGATTTGCTCCGGCTATATCCGTCGCTACGCGTGTAAGAACCCGAAAAAGAGTGATTCCATCGTTGAAAATTCATTTTTACCCTTGCTCCCAGCTTGCCATAACCATAGCTTCCACCTTCTGCATGTGCCGAAACCGATGAGTTGTCGTGTTGTTTTGTTACAATGTTGATAGCTCCGAGAAGGGATGAAGTTCCGTAGATATGAGCAGCAGGTCCTTCCAGAACTTCGATACGTTCGATATCGTCAATATCGCAAGGGAAATCGAACGCGTTGTGACCTGTCTGCGGGTCGTTGATGTTCACTCCATTGAGGAGGATCGTGATCTGTTCATAGTTTCCACCTCTTATGCTCACGTCGGTCTGAGCTCCGATAGGTCCTCGTTGCCTTACATCAACGCTGGCAACATACTTTAGCAGATCGTTAATACTTTGTACCGGCGCCTGGGCAATATCCTCATGGCTCAGTACAGTTACCATTCTCGCTTGTTGGCTTTCTGCCAATGGCGCACGCGATGCCGTCACACTGACTTCATCCAGCTCAAGTGCTGCTCCGCGATACAGAGAGTCGGTGGTAATCTTGCTCACATCTGTTGAGATGCCGTCAGCCTTGGCGTATGTCAAGGTGGCAACACTCAATGTGCCCACAATTACCTCGCGTCCCAGTACAGAGAACAATGAGTAGCCTTTATTCGAGAAGTGTTTGAACTTCAGGCTTGTGCGCTTGTTGAAAATTGTTTTGTACATTTGATTAATTTATTTTCGCTGCTTAGCAAGCAGTGCTAAGCGCATGCAAAGGTAAGAAAAAGTAAAAAGGTAAAAAAGTAAAAGGGCAAAAAAAGTAAAAGCCTCACCCTTTTGGGATGAGGCTTTTGCTGGTTGAGTATCGGAGTTATCCGATTATTCCGAGTTTTCCGAGTTTTCCGATTATTCTGAGTATTCTGATTATTCCGAGTTTTCTGTTAGCCCTCCCTCTCCTTTGGAGAGGGCTGGGGTGAGGTTTTACTCTTTTACTTTTACCTGCTTATCTCTAATGAGCTTTATTCTTCTCTGCAGGTCCTGAAAATGCTGTTTGTTTATGCCTGAAGCTGTTGTTGCAGCCTGTGACTTCACATAGTTCTCTACCTTGTCAAGATGCTGAAGCACATAGAGTAGGGCGTCACTATTGTTGAAATCACCCATAAGTTTAGCACTCTTCTCATCTGGATTAATAAGCTTGTCGAGCTGCTCAACATAGCTGCGTTCGAGTGAACGTCGGGTGTTATTAAGCATTTCTTTCTTGTTGTTCAACGGCTTCCATACAATAGCAAAGAGACTGTTCATATAGTCATCGAGCTTTAGGGCTGAGGCTGATAGGAACGAATCGTTATAGATTGTTGTAAGCAGATTGGCTTGAAGGCATCTTGCGATTGTATTTTCTTGACGACTCTTAATATCCTTAATTACATCGAAACCAATCTTAGAGATTACATTGTCAGGATAGAGCCACATAGGTGCTTCAAAGACATGACGGTCTAGATAGCCTAACACTTCTTTCTGCTTGTAGGCAGGAGCTATCTCGATGGCATTCTTGCCAGGCATGTTATTGATGTAGTGACCACCTAAGTTCTTTAGCACGTGGTTCAAGTAACGACGATACTGGTCGCGCACACTCTGGTGCATTTCTTCCATGTCTTCATACTGGTAGTTGTCTTGATGAGTCCACTTTGGAAGGTTTGCCATCACACGCTTAAGGTTCTTGATACCATATTCGCTTGCCTTAACATTGTCGTCACCAAGGTCTTCTGTCTGAGCACGTGGGTCTTCGTCTCGTCCTTCACCACCAAACCAAAGACGAGGATTATCAGCAAGAATCTTTGTTGTCTCAGTCATAAGACCTTCTTTCTCGGCAATCTCGTCCTTAAATTCAGGGCGATACTGGTAGCCCCACTTAATAGCCCATTTGTCGTAGTCGTTGATGCGTGGGAACAATCCCTTGGGTGATATGTTGTCTTCTGGCTGTGCTACATAGTTGAAACGTGCATAGTCCATGATAGAAACGGTGTGCCCATGTTTCTCAACCCAAGCCTTGTCACGAAGTTTCTCTACTGGTGTGGCATGGCTTGCACCCATATTGTGACGCAAACCGAGAGTGTGTCCCACCTCGTGTGAGCTAACGAAGCGTATTAGTTGTCCCATCAGTTCATCATCAAGTTTCATGCTCTGTGCACGTTTGTCAAGTGGACCACATTGGGTCATATACCATTTTGTGAGCAGGTTCATCACATTGTGATACCAGCAGATATGGCTCTCGATAATCTCTCCTGAGCGTGGGTCAATGATATGTGGGCCATAGGCATTCTCTATCTCGGCAGGAAGGTAACGAAGCACACAATAACGAGCATCGTCAACACTCATGTTTTTATCGTTCTTGGGCCATTCCTTACCCACGATAGCGTTTTTGAAACCTGCAGCTTCAAAAGCTACGTTCCAGTCGTTGATACCCTGAATTAGATAAGGCACCCATTTTTTTGGTGTTGCTGGGTCAATATAATAAACGATCTGCTTCTCTGGTTCAACGAGTTTGCCTTTGGCGTAGGCTTTCTTATCTTTTGGCACAAGACGATAGCGGGCAGCAATATGTTCGCGTTGTGTTCTGTGCTGGTCATCGTTGAAATAGGTGATATTTGTGGTGAAATATCCCACACGCTCGTCCCATAGTCGTTTACGCATTGGCTCTTTAGGTAAAAGTACCATAGAAGTGTTCAAACCCAAAGTGATGCTTCCTGTGCGAACAGCTCTTGGGGTTGATCTGCCTATTCTTGGTATATTACCACCTGCACTTCCTGATGCAGCAGAGTAAGTGCGTGTAGATGCAATTTCGATGTTGATAGGGAACACCTTCATTGTGTCGATAAATGTGCGGTCGGTTTGCTGACCACCAATGCTGTATTGGCTGTTTGACGATTTAGGAATACCCACAATGTCGTTGTCCTTCATGAAGAGGTTTGTAACCTCAATGAGGTTCATGTGCTTATCCTTGTTTTTGCCGATGATCTTGAAACTCGAAACAATAGGGTCGGTTGTAGAGGCTTTCAGAGTTTTCTCAATCTTAGAATCCTCTGGAGCTGTCTGTGTGAGCACATAGGCGCGCATGAGCATTGTTTTCTCATCGCGTTTCTCAAAATATATGGTATTTTCGTTAACCTCTTCGCCAGAGAATTTACCCATACCTTGGGGAACACTTGTAAAGCGTGTCACAGAGAGAATGTATCTTCCCAAGAGAGAATCTGGTATTTCAAAATACCATTTGTCTTCAATATGGCGCACGGTAAAAAGGCCCTTTTTCTCGGTTCCACCTTTCTTCAGCAGTTCGTCATACTCGTTTTTCTTTTCTTCCTTCTTTTTCTTGGAATCTTTTTTCTCGTCTTTTTTGTCTTTAGTCTCTTTCTTCTCATCCTTCTGACTCACCTCTTTTTTCTTGGTGTTGTCGTCTTGATACTGAGAAATGACAATACTGCTGGCTGAGGCTCCAAGCACCAGTCCAACAGAGCACAGGCCAATGACCAATGTTGATTTTAAGTTCATAATATTATGGATTGTATGTTAGCTATTCAAATATAATGATGCAAATTTAGAAAAAAAGTTTAATATAATCTACTTTTTTCTTATCTTTATCCCCCAAAAACATAACAATTTGTTGATATGGATAGAAGTAAAATAATTGTTCGCACAAGTGTAATAGGTATTGTAGTCAACATCTTTCTTGCCTCATTTAAGGCTGTTGTTGGATTATTTGCCAATTCTATTGCTATTATCATGGATGCGGTAAACAACCTTAGTGATGCGCTTTCATCGGTAATAACTATTGTGGGTACAAAGTTGAGTGAGAAACCTGCTAACCGTTCACATCCTTTCGGCCATGGACGAATAGAGTATTTCTCGGCTATAATCATTTCTGTTATCGTACTTGTGGCTGGTATTTCTTCACTTATAGAGTCTGTTAAGAAAATATTCAATCCAACAACTCCTGATTACACTACATCCACTCTGGCTATTATCATAATGGCTATTGTGGTGAAACTATTGTTGGGTCGATATGTTAAGAAGGTGGGAAATGAGGTTAATTCAGATGCTCTTGTAGCAAGTGGTGCCGATGCCTTGTTTGATGCCGTAATCACTCTTTCCACTCTTGTCTCTGCCATTATCATGTTGCTTTGGAATGTGAGTATTGATGGGGTTCTGGGAACATTGATTTCGCTTGTCATCATCAAATCGGGTGTTGGTATGCTGAAGTCGCCTATAGATCAACTTCTCGGTGCTCGTATGTCGCCAGAGTTCATCAAGAGTGTTAAGGATGAGTGTATGACCTTCCCCGATGTTCATGGTGTTTTCGATGTTGTTATGCACACATACGGTCCCGACACAATTATCGGTTCTCTGCACGTCAATGTTCTCGATACTCTTAGCGCATCAGAAATTCAATGTCTTGATCGCAAGATTGCCGAACGTCTTCATACTAAGTTTGGCATTATCGCAACAATAGGAATTTATGCTATTAACACCGGAGATACTCCTGCTGCCAAGATGCAGGCAGATATCATGAAACGTGCTTTTGATAACGATGAAATTCATTCTGCTCATGGATTTTATTGCGATTTCAACGCTAAAATAGTGTATTTTGATCTTATGCCAGAATACAAGGTTACTAATCCTGTGGATCTTCGTGATAGTTTTATCGCCGAGCTAAAAGACAACGGCTATGCAGATTATGAATTCCACATAGCCCTTGACAATAATTATAGCGAAGACTGATTTTGTTCGGCTATCAAAGCTTAATAACAATTTCGTTACCGCTATATTCTACGGTTTTTGTTTCTCCGTTTACCAGTCTTATTGTGAATTTTCGCTTTTGCAACATACCTTTGAAACTGCCCTTTCTTTCGCCAATGGTGAGGGAACGGGCTTTTTCATTCCATGTCAGTTGTATTGTTGTGTAGGCTCCATTCTCATAGTTATAGTTGTCGCCCTCATCTTCATATAGTGTGAACTTAGCGTTGGCTCCGGGATATACCCTTAGTTCAAGATTGTCCCAAGCCCTCATATTGGCATACTGGGTTATAGGCGCAAGAGGCAGAATGCTTCCTGCTTTTACAAACATTGGTGTGTGATCAATAGTTGTGCTAAGAGTATAGGCTTTGCCGCCTTGATAAAGCTTTTCTGTGAAGAAGTCGTACCACGAAGCACCCTTTGGAAGGTATTTTTTTGTTGTCTTTTCTACGGTGAAATCGATAGTTTTGTTGTTTCTGCCTTCTTCAATATTGTTGTCTTTGTTCCAGCCTGTCATGGCATCGGTCTTTATAACCATTTCGTCGGTGTATTGTGCCTTGTCTATTGGCGCAGCAAGCAGGGAAGAACCAAACATAAACTCGTTTCCCATGTTCCACACATTCTTGTCTGAAGCGAAATCGCTAACCAACGGACGGATATAGCTATCGCCAGCCGATGTCACCTGCCATGCTGTGCTGTAAATATAAGGCAGGAACTGGTAGCGCATACGGATGGTTTTCTCGATGGCATCATAGATTGGTTCTCCCTTTTTACCAAACTGCCATATCTCGCGTGGGGCATCAGCTCCGTGGCTACGGAACACAGGACAGAAGAAACCATATTGCATCCAGCGCACATAGAGCTCTTGATATTGTGGGTTCTGTGGTGCAGAGCCAGCTCCCTTAGTATTGTATGAGCCACAGAAGAAACCACCGATATCGGTATTGAAGTTAGGACATCCTGTCATAGAATAGTTTTGTCCAAGAGGCATCTGCTTGCGAAGCATGTCCCATGAAGAGTTCACATCACCGCTCCACAACCCAGAGCCATAGCGTTGTTGACCTGCAAAAGCAGAGCGAGTCATAATGAACACTCGTTGCTTATCAGATGTGGCTCTCTGCTTGTCGTAAACACCACTCACGGTACATAGCGGGAAGGCATTTCTCACTTTTCGCCATGAGCCAAGACCAGTAATGTGCTCATAGTCGCTTTCCTTTGGATAGAAGCAGTCGGGATCAGTGGAATCCATCCACCATGCATCTACACCATAGTCAAAGAGTCGTTTCAGGTTTTTCCAATAGATATTTCTTGCTTCCTCGCTATAGGCATCATACACTCTCACGCCTGATGGATAATCCATGCGAGGAGGCCAGAATGAAAGTCCGCTTTGTGGCCATGTCTGAAAGTCAAAGAGCAAGCCTTTCTTATCAAGCTCCTTATATGCAAGTGTGTTTGGACCAAAGCTTGCCCATATAGAAATCATCAGTTTAGCATTCATGCCATGCAGATTGTCTATCATCTGTTTGCCCTGCTCGAATGGCTCACCAAGAAAGTCCATGGCATTCCATGTGTAGTTGCTTCCCCAGTATTGCCAGTCTTGAACAATGCAGTCGAGAGGCACTTGTAGCTTGCGATAGTGGTTCACTACATCAAGAACCTCTTGTGCACTCTTGTAGCGTTCCTTGCTTTGGAAATAGCCAAATGTCCACAATGGAAACATTGGAACTTGACCTGACAACTCTCGCATCTGTCTGTTCACACCATCAATCGAGCCGCCATACATGAAATAATAGTCGACAGCATCGCCCACTTCGGCTGTGAACGACATACCTTCTGCGTTGTCATCAAACTGAGCACGTGAATAATTATCCAAGTATATTCCCCAACCTTTTACCGATTGCAGCA
Source organism: Prevotella sp. UBA4376 (assembly GCA_002391185.1). Classification (GTDB taxonomy): domain Bacteria; phylum Bacteroidota; class Bacteroidia; order Bacteroidales; family Bacteroidaceae; genus Prevotella. The sequence continues at coordinate 44,485 of DGRY01000136.1, read as the reverse complement.
CATACTGAAAATCCTGTAGATTGCTTTGCTCCATAAAGATGCTTGTTCCTCTGCGGTTGAGCTTTCCGTCTTGAATAGTGCCCAAACCATATATTGCCTCTTGTTTATCGAGGGTGTAGGTTTGGTTCACCTTATAAGAGCCTTTGTCGGCTCCTTCTGTTCTCTCTTCAAACTTGAAACTCTTTTCATGTAGTAAGTTCTTGCCTGAACCAAGGAACTGTAAGCGTCCAGAACGCTTGTCTATCTTCACAGCGAGATTACCACAATTTAAAGTTGCTGAAGTGGCATTCTCTTTTCTGCTCACTTTTAGTCCCTGTTGAGGTTGCATGGTAACAACAAGACTTTTTTCTTCTTTGAAAGCCTTGTTGGCAGGCCATTTCGTCACCCTAACAATAGTAGGAGAGTAAAACTCTACCTTGCAGCAATACTTGCCCGTTGAGAATTCAAATCCCTCAGCCATGCAGTAAGCAGCTGAAGCCATTAAAATAATTCCTAATAAAAGTAATTTTTTGATAATCATTTTTAGAGTATTTAGGTTTGCTGCAAAGATAGTCATTTTCTCAATCCCTTTTTCAATAGTTTCAGCTTATTGTTTTACCGTTCGTTTCAATCTTTTTTTTATTGGTTAAAGAAACCGTAAATATAGCTTTGAACGTTGAGTTTTGAACATTGAACTTTTGCAGGGGCACTCGCAAAAGCCAGTGTTGAGATTTAGAAGAAAAACCTCGGTGCGTTGCACCGAAAACCCTAACGAAATATCAAAACGTAATTGCATGCTTATTCAGTATAAGGTTTTTCTTCATAATTACTCAAGCAAGAAAAGTAGGTTAGCCCTAAGTAAAATTGAAAGATGGAACCAACGGCCACTGACTGAACGTTTGCTGTCTGCGCAGCAGGTGCAAACATAAAGGCTAAGGAAGTAAATAATGAAAGATTTAAATATTATATCGGCGTAGCCGACTAATCTTCAATCTTCAACCGAAGGTCATCGACTGAGCAGATGCTGTCAACGAAGTTGGTGCATCTGAATGAGCGAAGGAGATAATAGCGAAGCGCCTTGGGATGTGATAGGCAGTCTTTATCATTTATCATTTGTCAATTTTCATTTAGCGGAGCGCGTCCGCGCATTCCTTCGATATGCCTTCGGTAGCCCTTCGAGACGATTTCGAGACGATTTCACCCTGTTTTGTTAATCTTTTTCTGTTTCAATGGAGTATTGAACCGAAAGTCGCTGACCGTGCGTTTGCTGTCGGTGTAGCTGGTGCAAACGCTCAGTCAGTGATAATTTTTAAATATTCAATTTTCAATCTTCAATAGCGAAGCTATGCTTCGCATCTGTTGGTTCTCCTCTCCTTCGGAGAGGTTGGGAGTGATTCTTATTTTGTAGGCTTGATGCTGATGGCATAACCACCACCAGGAGCAGCTTTCAGTTTGAGAACAGACTTTGATGTAACTGTTTTCTTGCTGATTACGTATGCCTGTGGGTTGGTGCGATAATCGGCATTCTTGGCATCGGCATAGCGAAGGGTGTTTTACGCTATGCCGTTTTGTGTAAAGTTTTTTGTTTATCTTTTCTTTGCTGATTCTCTCATGAAGAGGTAAGAGGGTTTGTAGCCGCCGGCATCAACAATAATTTTTTCAAACACGATTCCTGGGTCTTTAGGGTGAATGGTAAGGGTGTGCCATTCGTTGTTGCCTGCAGGAAGGGTGATGGTGCTTTCAACTACTCTGCGTGCTATGGTTGGGTAGTAGATGTTGTATATGTTTTCGGGTTTCTCGTTGAGGTTGTGGTTGAAATTAATGGTTTGCTTTTCGCCATTGTCAAGGGTAACCTCATATTCCATTCCGCCTTTGTTCTTGTAGTCGAGAGTTGACTTCACGATGATATGAATGGTGAATTTGTCGGCTTTTTCAGCAACAGGGTTAAGGCGGAACTTATAGGTGAGAGAAGCATCGTCGGTAGCCTCGGTGTATGGAGAGAGTGCCATTCCGCTAAGTGTTCTGCCGATGAATGGAAGTTCCTGCCAGTTGGCTTTGCTTGCATTCTTGCTTGCGAAATAGTGGGCAGCCTCCATAGAGATGTAGGCTGTGTTGTCGTCGAAGATGTAGCCGCCATCTTTGCTTTCGCTAACTGTCATAAGCTCTGGCAGACGGTCCTTGGGGAAGTTGTCGTTCCATGTTCTGTAACCAATGTGTTTTTGGGTCATCATGTGGTTCCACTTGCCGTCGGCAATATCGTGATTATATTGTGCACATAGAACAGAGTCGCGTTTAAAGGCTTCCTTTGCTTTCTTTGCCCATTCGTTGGCTGCTGGGTCAGAGAGTTTTGCAAGGTAGTGGTTCATGGCTACTGCCTCATACATCTGATAAAGGTTGGTCATAGCCTGAATAGGGAATAGGATTAGCTGGCGATAGCTGTCGTGAAGGTTTTCGGGAAGTTGAAGATAGAGTCTGAGTGCATCTGCTTCGAGAGCGGTATATTCTCCTACCACCTGCTGCCATTCGCCTGTTTCAACGTTATAGGTGTTGGCATCGAGCATTTCTGGGGTTACTCGTCCGTTGAGCCATCCAATCTTGTTGAGTAGCTCGGCTGTTTTGTCGGCATATTCCTCGCCAAACTGCTCGGCGCAGAATGGGCGTGTGTGAGTGGTGACAACATCGCTATTAGCTGTTGCAGGGTTCCAAGCCATATCAAGGAAGAACTGAATAGGGTATTCCATAGGTTTGAGGTCGCCAACGTTGAGAATCCACAATTTCTGTATGCCGTGGTTATATGCCAAAGAGAGCTGTTCATACATGTTTTGGGTAGGGGTTACGTTGAGCCACTTTGTGTTACGTGGTGCTCCAACGTAGTCAACGTGATAGTATAGTCCCCAGCCTCCTGGATGCTTCAAATCCTTTGTTGTAGGCACTCTTCTCACGTTGCCCCAGTTGTCGTCGCAAAGCATAATGATAACATCATCTGGAACTTTCATTCCTTTGTCATAGTAGTCGAGCACCTCTTTGTAGAGTGCCCACATCTGAGGAGTCTTTTCTGCCTTTTTGCCTGTTACATCTGAGATAATCTGGCGCTGGTCCTTGATGATTTTCTCCATCAGCTTCACGTTTCCTGTGCCTTCCATCTCTTCGTCACCATCACCTCGCATACCGATGGTAACCATTGTTTCCCAGTTCTTGGCTCTTTCCATACCTCCACGCCAGAAGTCGCGAAGCTCCTCGCCGTTTCTTGTGTAGTTCCATTCTCCGTGGTTTTTTCTGCGTTTCCAATCCTGCTGGGCGCGTGCCATAGGTTCGTGATGTGATGTTCCCATCACAATACCCATACGGTTGGCAAGTTCGCCATTTTCAGGGTCATCGTCATAGAAAGCGTTTCCCCACATGGCAGGCCACAGGTAGTTGGCTTTCAGACGCAGGAGAAGCTCAAATACGTGTTCATAGCATTTGTGGTTCTGTCCTCCGAACTTCTCGTTAGACCAGTTGGCAAAGCAAGGGTGCTCGTCGTTGATGAATATTCCGCGATAAGCCACAGCAGGCTCCCCGTCGGTGTATTTTCCGTTTTCAACAAACAGTTCCTGATGTTTTTTTGCAGGTACGTCTAACCACCAGTACCAAGGCGACACACCTATCTGGCGCGACAGCTCGTAGATACCGTATATCGTTCCTCGTTTGTCGCTTCCTGCAATAACGAGGGCTTTCTTTATGCCTTTTACAGGGTTGTCAACAACCGAAAGGATGTATTTCTCACGTTTGCCTTGAAGCTCTTTCTTGCTTATCTTTCCAGAAGCAATAATACGCTTTATGAGTGCCGACTGCATGCTGCCCACAAGGATACAGCCTTCTGTGGCGTTGTTTTTCAACTGAGGCTTCTGTCCGCAAACAGCAAGAAAATCCTTTTGCAGGTTTTCTGTAGCCATGCGTACACCTTCAAAGTCGTTCTTGTCGGTAACAATATCGGCAACGTGATTTTTTCCAGCCAGCTGCATGGCTGTTGCCGACGAATTGAATTTGATAAACTGGTCAGCAGCCTTTGTGTCAAGACTTAGGCATGCTAAGAATAGTAGAAAAAGTACTTTTTTCATGTCTTTGTTTTTAGCTATAGTTTTTACAGAGTTACATAACTTGCGCAAAGATAATAAAAAAAAGTAAGAAAGAAAAAATAAAACCTCCCCCGACCCCTCCGTGGGGAGGGGAGAACTGACACAAATAAAATGCTTAAGCATATATGATGCTTCTGCTAGCTTTTTCGGGAATGATAGAATGGAGATTCCTTTAGGATGCTCTTAGGATTCCTTTAGGATGATTCCTAAGAGTTGGGCGGATTTGTGGATCGTTAGTAAAATCATTTGTCAAAAAGAAAACCTATAAAACCCCGTTTCTCAGGTTGAGACTTTGTCTCTTATGTTGTGTCTGCATGCTTTTCCTTGTATGCAAGCATACAGATAAAAGCCTCCTCCACAACACAGCCCTTGCAGGCAATCACCTGAAAACCGGAAAAACCAAGAAAACATCTCTATGCGCTTTACGCTAAATGATAAACGCTAAATGATAAAGAATCTGTTTGTATTTCGTTGTATTCTTTTTTTATATTTTTCTTCTAAATCTCAACACAGGTCTTTGCAAATTAATCTATCTTGTGTTATTTCTCGGCTTAGGCTCGGATCACTTTCGGATCACTCTCCTATCACTCTCGGATCACTTTCGGTATAGCCTCGGGCAAGAGCGAGTCTAAGGCGAGAGTGATACCTGAATGATGCGGGAGTGAAGGGAGGGTGAGACGTTGCATTTAATATTCTTTTTTACGGCTTTCTTGTTGATACTATGTTAGTTATACTTGATTTGAACAGAACGCTTAGTGTAAAAAGTTGTGATATAATTATCTCCCGTTATATTTTTTTTCTACTTTTAAATAAGTTACAATGCACTCAGCATAAAAAATAAACAAGTTTATTTTGTTCTGCTTTCGTTTTTATGTAACTTTGCACTTGCGGAATATAAACCATACGTTATGAAATTAAATGAACTATTAAAAGTTTTCCTTTTTGCGAATGCAATTATTTTTGTAGCCTCATGTAGTAATGAATTTGAAGGTGAGCCTATAAACAAACCACAACAAGAGAAAACAAATACTGACTCTGTAGCAAAACAAGAATCTTCAAAGGCAAAACTGGATACAATTAAAGAAAAGATTTATACCTTTGAAACGAATAGTGTTCCTGTATATTCTTGGAACAACAACGATGTTTTTCTTGGCAAACTGGTTTATTCAAAAATTTCTTCTTTATCAAACTTTGAGTTTCCTGCCAATATCAATTACATAAATAAGATAGATATGAATAGTGGTATTTATGGTGGTGAACTTTATACTCTTTCTGCTATACCGTCTTACGAGGCTACTCATTCCTTACTTGATAATATGCTTGCTGCAGAACCATCACAACAAAAAGGTTTTACTGTTGATTCGCCATCTGATTCTCTTTCCCTTCGTGAACTTCATTTTGAAGGCATGAAACGTTTGGGTTTGCCTCTTGATGAAATAGTTATGGGTGTTTCATACAAGAAAATTCATGATACAAAGCGATATAAGCTGAAAACTCTAACCCAGATAGTGGGCTCTGTGACTATGGATTATTATGAGAAAACAGTTTATTCCAATACCTTGAGCGATGAACAGTTGGCTGGTATGTCTATGATTAATAATATAAATATAGGTCGTACAGCAATTGTTGTGGCTGATAATGAAGGAACCTATTGTTTGATAACCTTTGATAAATATGGCTCAAGAGGTGTTGTCTTTGGAAATAAAACCCTTGAAGAAACTCTTGCTGCAACATTCCTCACTCAACCTCTTCGTATAGTTAGTTTTAATACTATGGATGTAGTTGACCAGATAGTTAAATACACAAAGTATGATGTGGATATGAGGAAGTAAACTGTGGAATTTTTACGCTCCAGTTAGAGCGTAAATTTTTCTTAGTAGGGTAGTAAGTTTTTTCTAACTAAGGATTTTTTAGCGTGTAATTTATGCTTTGTGGTGTTGTGTTGAAAAATACCTACAAAAGAAAAACTCCCACATTCTTATACTTAACAAGAATGTGGGAGATAGGCTTTATCTATGAAGTAGATTGAGTTTGGTTTGAGGTTTCAGAACATTGTGTACCTTTTGTTTCCAAGCCTTTACCTTTACGCTTTGTGATGCTTCAACATCTGCAGAAGAAGAGCAGATAAGGAAATTGTAGTTTCCGGCATCGGTAATCCATGAACTTTGTTTTTCGTTGAAGCTTGCAAGGTCTGAGGTTTTTACCGTCATGCAAATAGTTTCTGTTTCGCCAGGCTGAAGTAGTTTGGTCTTGGTGTAGTTGCGTAGCTCCTTGGCTGGTTTGTTGGCTTTCTTGCTGTTTGGAGCAGCCACATAGAGTTCTACAACATTTCGTCCTGCCTTGTCACCTGTATTCTTTACAGTTACTGTCACCTCGTAGCCATCGTTCTTTGGAGTAACTTTAAGGTTGTTGTAGGCAAAGGTGGTGTAGGATAGTCCATAGCCGAAAGGATAGGCTACAGGTTTGCCGAAGCTGTCGAAATAGCGATAGCCCACATAGATATCTTCTTCGTAGTTGGTGAAGTTGATGTCTTTTTGTGGATCACGAGGTTTCATCTCCTTTTGGCCATATCCCCACATGAACATACTGCCAAGCATGTCTTTGCTCACTTCTGCAGGGAAGTTTCTGTCGGCATAGGCATCGCCATAGTTGATTTGGAAGGTCATAGGCAGTTTGCCTGAAGGGTTTACCTTGCCAGATAGAACATCGGCAACGGCATCGCCCATTTCCTGTCCGCCTTGCCATGTGCATACAAGTCCATCGACCTGATTCTGCCAGCTTGCAACATCAATAGGACTGCAGATATCAAGCAAGGCAACAACCTTTTTACCAGCCTTGTGATAAGCTTCGGAAACAGCCTTGATCATAGCTTTCTCGCCATCTGTGAGATAGAATTCAGACTTAGGACGATCGGCAGCCTCGCCCGACTTACGACCTAATGTGATAATAGCCACATCTGTGGTTGCAACAGCTTGTGCAAGATCTTCTGCTGTAAGAGAAAGTTCTTCGGGACGTGCAGGAGGTGTGATGGAGAACGCTGGCTTGCCGTTAGGATTCAACTTTCTGTAACCTTCATCAATATGCTTTTTGTATTTGTTAAGCAGTTGCTTGTTAATGCAGAATCCTGCGTTTCGCATACCCTCAACAAGAGAAACGGTATAATGTCCGATAGAAGTACCGCCAAAACCACTTCCGCCAGAAATGATGTCGTAGCTTGTGTTGCCAAAGAGAGCCACATTCTTGATGCACAGAGGGAGTACGGCAGAGTTTTTTAACAGTACAATACCATCGGCACCTACTTCACGAACAGTCTTGGCGTGAGCCTTGAGGTTAGGTTCGTTGGTGTAGTTGTAGTTATTGAAGTTGTGTGAACGTACCACAAGTTCAAGGATGCGTTTCACGTTCTTGTTGAGGATATCCATAGAGAGTTTTCCACTCTTTACAGCATCGAGGATAGCCTGATATTGCTTGTCCTGTCCAGGCTGTAGCATCTCGTTTCCTGCTTTCATGGCAAGAACAGCATCTTTTCCTGCGTTCCAGTCGGAAACAAACATACCCTTCCATCCCCATTCTTCTCGTACAATGGTAGTAAGCAGATTATAGTCTTCTACCGTGTAAGGACCATTAAGCTTGTTGTATGATGTCATGATAGTCCAAGGATTACTCTCCTTGACACAAATCTCGAAAGCTTTCAGATAAAGTTCACGGAGTGCACGTTGGCTTACACATGATACATTGTTGTTGCGGTTAGTTTCCTGATTGTTGGCAACAAAATGCTTTGGACACGCTGCTGTTCCCTCACTCTGAACACCATTTACGTAGCCTGCAGCAATTGTTCCAGACAGGTAAGGGTCTTCAGAATAGTATTCGTGATTACGTCCGCAAAGCACGTTGCGAATGAGGTTCATGGATGGAGCAAGAATCCAGTCGAGGCCAAACTCCTTTACTTCGTTTCCAATGCCTTGTCCTACGGCAAAGGCAGCCTCACGATCCCATGTAGATGCAAGAGTCATGGAAGCAACAAAGTCGGTGGGGTAGTAGTCGCGATGATCCCATGCTCTTGAAGCACTCATGCGAAGTCCTTGCTGAGAGTCGGCACAGTATATTGATGGAATGCCCAATCGTGGAATGGCGTAGCTGCTTCCTGCTGTACCTGGGAATTTAGCGTCATCGTTGAAATGCATGCCACAGCCCAGAACAAGATGACATTTCTCTTCGAGTGTCATCTCTTTAATGACTTCGTCAATGTTGTCAGCACGTAGCTGTGTTTGTGCCGAAGCATTATTGCTGTAGCCGAATATGGCGGCTACAGCAACAAAAGTGATTTTTATGTTTTTAAAGTTCATAATTTTATCTTCTAAGCAGATTCAGTTTAACGTTTGGTTTCAACACATCGTTAACCTTTTCGGTTGAACCGTTAACCTTAGCTGTGAGAGTTGCCTTGATGTCGCGTGATGAGGCTGCAACAAGGAACTGGTAGTCTCCCTCGTCAACTTTCCATTGTGAGTTGACTTCATCATAAGATGCCAAGTCTGTTGCCTTTACTTTCATGTTGACAACAGTTTTTTCTCCTGATTTCAGGATATCGGTCTTGGCATAAGCCTTGAGTTCTTTCACAGGTTTGTTCTTCTCCTTGCTGTCAGGTGCAGCCACATATAGTTCAACCACCTCTTTTCCTGCAACCTTGCCAGTGTTCTTTATTTCAACAGATATGGTATATTCATCACCCTTCTGTGAAATCTTTGCGTTGCTATATTCGAAATTGGTGTAGCTGAGTCCGTAGCCGAAAGGATAGCTCACAGGAATATTGAAACTGTCGAAATAGCGATACCCCACATAGATATCTTCCTCGTAGTCGGTGTAGTCAACATCCTTTACGTCCTTGTGAACCTTACCGTCGGCAACAAATTTCAAATCAGCAGCCTGGTCAATAGGGAAGTTCTTTGATGAGTAGATATCGGTGTATTTTACAGGCCATGTCATAGTGAGTTTTCCTGAAGGATTAGCCTTTCCGCTAAGAACATCAACAACAGAGTTGCCACCTTCCTGACCAGCCTGCCAAGCGCATAGAATAGCATCTGGCATATTCTTCCAGCTTGCAGTCTCTATAACACCACCGATATTCAACAGAACAACAACCTTTTTGCCTACTGCATGATATGCGTCGCACACTTTGTTAAGCAAGTCTTTTTCAGATGAGCTGAGTTCAAAATCGTTGGTAAATCGATCTACAAATTCACCTGAGAGGCGACCGAAGGTGATAACTGCCACATCCTGCTTTTGTGCATCAGCCTTGATTTTCGCATCATCTATGTTCATTTCGGCAGGAAGTGGAGCTGGCAGGAACTTAGCAAGCATATACTTTGCAGGATCAGCCTTTTCCATAGCTTTCAAGTCGGCCTCGTATTTTTCTGCAGATGTTTTAATATAGTTTTCGTATTTCTTCTGCAAGTCGGCATCATAGTTATAACCTGCATTCTTGAAACCATCAAGAAGTGAAACAACATAGGCATGATTGACATTACCTGAACCAGTTCCACCAGCGATGAATTGGTATGATGTGCAACCATATATACCAACATTCTTGATAGTTTTGTTGAGAGGCAATGTGTTCTGCTTGTTTTCAAGAAGAACCATACCCTCTGTGGCAGACTGGCGGGTAATCTTTGCGTGTGCCTTTAGGTCAGGCTTGTTGCTGTATTTATATCCCGCCCATTTTGGTGTTTTCTGAATGAGGTCGAGGATTCTTCCTATATTGCGATCCATATCCTCCATTTTCAGAGAGCTGTCAGAAAGAGCTTTTACTATGTTTTCAAACTGTCCTGCTTTTCCTGGCTGAAGCATATCGTTGCCGGCACGCATCTGCTGAGGTGCATCAAAACCACCAAGCCAATCAGTCATAACCATTCCTTTATATCCCCATTCATCGCGCAGAACTGTTTGGAGCAGTTCCTTGTCTTCCGAGGTATATTTGCCATTTACATGGTTGTAGGAAGTCATTACAGTCCATGGGTTACTCTTTTTGATAGCAATCTCGAAAGGTTTGAGATAAATCTCACGAATAGCTCGTTGAGAGATATGTGCATCGTTGTTTATGCGGTTGGTTTCCTGATTGTTTCCAAAGAAGTGTTTTACACTTGTTCCCACTCCATTTGACTGTACTCCATTAACGTAGGCAGCTGCCGTAAGACCAGATACAACAGGATCCTCGGAATAGTATTCAAAGTTGCGTCCGTTGAGCGGGTTACGATGAATATTCATTCCTGGAGCAAGCAACACATCAGCACCATATTCTTTTACCTCGTTACCAATGGCTTTTCCCACTTCTTCAACAAGTTGCTGGTTCCATGTAGAAGCTAACAGAGTTCCGATAGGGAAATGAGTGCAGTAATAAGTGTTCTTGTCGCCATCACGTTTTGGATCAATACGTAATCCGGCAGGTCCATCACTCAGCACAATAGATGGAATACCTAAAGAATCGAGAGGGTAGGTGGTACCTGCTGCGCCAGGAACAAGATTCTTTGTTGCTCCTATAGTAGGACTATTAGCGTTGCTAAATCCTGCCATTCCTGTGCCGATGGCAAGATGAGCCTTGTCTTCTATAGACATTTGGCTAAGGAGTTCTTCCTTATCCATTTGTTTCGTTTGAGAACAAGCTGCAGCCATCATGGCTGCAGTTGTCAGTAATAATAGAGTTTTAACTTTCATAATGAATAATCGTTCGGTTTATGGGGCTTATCTTTACTTGAACAGCAGAGGTGTGAAGTTAGCAAGATAGATGCGCCAGTTTTTCCAAATATGTCCACCTTCTGTTTCCATATAAGTGTATTTGTGATGTTTTGCATCAAGGGTCTTGCGTAAATCGGTATTGTTCTTGTATAGGAAGTCGGTTTTACCTATGCCAATCCAGAATAGTTTTGGATTCTGTGCAAAGAGTTGGTCTATCTTCTGGTCGCGATTAGCATATATAGCGTCAAGACCTCCCTTTTGCTGCTGTTCAACGGCAGCAGAGAACAAACCAACATAATCAAACATCTTTGGATTGTTGATAGATATGAACAGAGAGTGGAAACCACCCATAGAAAGACCTGCAATAGCACGATGCTGTTTGTCGGCTTTTGTGCGATAAGTCTTGTCGATAAAGTTCACAACATCAGGGAACGCCTGCTCGAAATAGCCGTCCATAGTCTTAGGCAGAGCTAAGGTTGGCACTTTGAAGCCTTCTGAAGTTTCACCAGGACATGCTTCCTGAGAAATGTTGCCGTTAGTCATTACAACAATCATTGGTTCTGCTTTTCCCTGAGCAATCAGGTTGTCAAGAATCTGAGATGCACGTCCCAGTTCCATCCAAGCCTGTTCGTCGCCACCAATACCATGTAGCAGATAAAGCACAGGATAGCGCTTACCACTTGTCTCATAACCTGCAGGAGTGTAAACTGTCATTCTGCGTGTAAGGCCAGCTGTAGGACTGTTGTACCACACTTTTGATACTGTGCCATGAGCCACTTTATTAACCTTATAGTTCTCGGCATAGTCGCCACCAATAAGGAATATACTTGTTACTGATGCGATGTCACGAATGGAGTAAACGTTTGAAGGGTCGGTAATCTTTACGCCATCAACAAGCAGGTTGTAGCTATATAGTTCTGGAGATAATTCTTTTGATTTGAATGTCCATACACCGTTCTCGTCTTTTGTGAGATCGGCAACACCAGGAGCATCATATTTCCCATATCCAGGGATTTCCATTTTTTGTGTTGGAAGGAAGTCGCCTGTAATCTGCACCTTCTGTGCCTGAGGAGCCATGATGCGGAAGGTAACCGAATTGTCACTATTGATTTCGGGCGAAACAATCTGTGTTCCACCGAAGAGAGCTTGCTGAGCGAAGCCGCTGACAGCGGCTAACGCAAAGCATAATGTCATGATTTGTTTTTTCATTATTCTTAATTATTTAATGTTGCAAATGGGATTTTGAAAGTACCTGCAGTTCCTGCTGTACCATTGGTGTCAACAGTAGAAAGAGAAGCGCCAGAGAATGTGAAAAGAGTGTGTCCTTCGCCATCAGTAGCAGTTTCAATATTTATTGTTCCTGCAGTAATGTATTGTGTCGCACTATTGGCATCGGTATAGAATGTTCCACCAAAAATGCTATATTCTGGATAAGCATATCCTGCATCTATGGTGTTTGCTTCATGAGCATTTGATTCTACAGTGTAGTTGCCTGTCAAGGCCGAAGCAGCAAGGTTGTTACCGTTGATAATGTTGAAATCGGCAACCTTTTTGCCATTATGATCATTAACTGTAATGATATACTTTGTTACATCAGGATAGTTAATAGGAGTGAAAGTGGTGTAGTCCATAATAGAAACAGGCTGTTCTGCAATTGTAAAGGTGTAACCACTTGCTTCTGGATCGTCAACACCGGTAATGAAACTCAACACGCCAGAGTAGTTGATGACTGTTTCTGTTCCGTCAGCCAATTTAACTAATCCGTTGATATAATATGTGGTGTCGGTAGCGTTTTCCTGTGTATTTACATCTAACGTACCTTCTGTTATTTGTTTGCCATTGATAGTTCCAGCACAATCTCTGTCAAGAGTTGCTTCTGTCTTTACCACATAAGTGTTCTGCTGAAGAACCCACTCTGCACATGCAAATGATATTGATGCTGTTTGGTTAGAAGCATCCGTGAAACTGATGTTGAGTGATTTTATACCCTTCTTAAGTTTTGTTGTTGGCTGCACACTTGCTTGTGTGTAGTTATATCTTTCAATATTACTGTATGTGCCATTCAAATCGCTTACAGCATCGGTATTACATGCCGTAAACATTGTTGCGATACATGTAACAACAATATATAAATACTTTTTCATTGCTATCATTTATTAATGTTTTTACAAACGAATATTAATTCCATCCATTGTTCTGTTGGATATTGCTGTTAAGTTCTGTTTCCTTCAAAGGAATAGGTAGCAGCATGTTTTTATCCTTAAAACCATAATTCTGGTTTGTTACTGGCCATACTACACCTGTTGTTGATAATGAAGGAACTTTTGCACCTTGGTTTGCAAGGACTGTTTTTGCATCACCCCAGCGGACGAGATCCTGATAACGTACACCCTCATTGCAGAGTTCAAGGCGTTTTTCTTTCTTGATATCGTCAAGGGTTACAGATGTTAAAGCGTTGAGTTTAGCACGAGAACGAACCTCGTTGATGCACTTTAACGCATTTGTAGGATCGTTAGACATTAGATAAGCTTCGGCTGCCATGAGCAGAACTTCAGCATAACGCATCACACGAAGGTTTGTGTATTGGAAAGCCTGGAAGCCAGAGAAATCCATGATGAGGTCAGCCTTTAAAGGACGGTTTTTCCAGTAGAAATATCCTTCGTTTCCATAAAGGAAAGCTCCTGGAAGGAGAGTGATACCATAGTTTGCCAACTGGTCGTATGTGCGTATGGTTGCATTTAGACGATAGCCGTTTTCGCCTTCCATTTCTTTGAATGCATCATAAAGGTCTTTTCTTGGGTTAAGAAAACCATAGGTTCCTTGCGCTATCTCGTTGTTGGCTTGTCCTGAATAGCTGAGTTTGTCTGAACGCCAGCCTGTCATAATATATTCCATAGTCATTTGACTCATAGCCTGTTCGCTATCATTTCTCATCTGAGCTTCAAGAATAGATTCACAGCAGTTGTTGTTTGCTGCATGCAAAAGCTGATCGTAATCGCCTTTATACAGTTCGTATTTCTTGGAACTGATAACCTTGCCAAGTATAGTGGCTGCTTCGGCATATTTGCCTTGGAACAAATAAGCCTTGCCAAGATAAGCTTCGGCTGTTTCCTTGGTAATGCGGATTCCTGTCTCTGCATCATTAGCATCTGTCTTAGATGGCAGTACTCCGGATTCTATAGCCTCAGTAAGGTCTTTTTCTACAGCAGCCCAAAGATCAGCTGTAGAACTGTTTGTTGGACGATATTCACTTGTTGCAAGGAGATGGTCAACTACTGGAGCTGTGCCCCATAGTGTAACAAGTTCAAAATGAGCAAAGGCACGGAAAAATTTTGCCTCGGCAACACAACGCTTCTTTTCTGTTGTATTTGGTTCAACCTTATCTGTAATAAGGCAGGCATTGTAAATCAGACTGTATAGTCCAGAATACAAACTTTGAATATTACCATGGTCGATACCGAAAGTATATTCGTTGAGTTTCTCAAAATCAGCGTTGTCGCCACGAGAACCACCGCCACACCAAGAATCATCTGATAGAAGGTTTTTCACCAGATACCAGTTGTAGTGAAGTGAGCGGAATGAAAGATATACTGAGGCGAGTGCTTGGTCTGCTTCCTCGTCGGTTTTGTAAAATGACTCCTGACTACCCATGTTTCCATGTTTTGCAATGTCGAGTCGGTTTTCGCAACTTGTAATGCCTAATCCAAGACTGGCAATAAGACATATATTTAGAAATGACTTTTTCATAATGATTTTACGATTGTTGTTTTGATAATAGTCGATGAAATCGATTAAAAATCGATATTGAAACCTAACACCAGTTTTTTTGACATGGGGTAGGCACCCTTGTCGATACCCATACCTGATGTAGAGTTAGCTGATGCTTCAGGATCGAAGCCTTTGTAGCTGGTTAATGTAAAGAAGTCGTCCAATGAAACGTAAACGCGTGCATTGCTAACAGCAATCTTGTGGGTAAGTTTCTTAGGCAAGGTGTAACCGAGCTGAATCTGCTTAATCTTGAAATAAGAGCCATCAAACACCATTGCGCTTGAACAGCTATACTCCATTGTTGCTGCGCCAGCACGTGGCTGTGTGCCATTTGGATTTGTTGGTGTCCAACGATCGGTATAGAATAAGTCTTTCTGCTTGTTGCTTGCTGCGTAGTCAGGACGGTTGATACAGTTGAATATTTCGTTGCCGTATGCTCCTGTACCAAAGACGGTGAGATCTAAGCCCTTATAGGCTGCTGTAAGAGTGATTCCATATGTGAAGTCAGGAATAGCATCGCCAAGATAAGTGAGGTCGCCATCGCTGATGCCACCGCTATTGTCAAGATCCTTAAAGGTTGGATTTCCTTCGTTGTCGATGCCGTCAAACACGTATCCACGGAAATAGTAAACAGGATAATTCTGCTCAAAGTAGGTTACGGTAGAGGTGTGGAAGTTGGTACCAGCCAAGCGGGTGATAGAAGGATCAATATAAGTTACCTTATTCTTGAGTGTAGCGAGATTACCACGAATGCTATAGTTGAAATCCTTTATGTGGTCGCGCCATCCAAGTTCAAATTCAAAACCCTTGTTGCTAACATCACCAGCATTAATAGGAGATGTGCTACCACCAATTTCAAGTGAAGGGGTGGTGTTCCAAATCAAAAGATCCTTAGTCTTCTTTACGAAGTAGTCAGCGCTGAAATTAAGTCTGCTGTTGAAGAGATATGTATCAAAACCAACGTTGGTCTGCTCTGATGTCTCCCACTTCAAGTCATCGTTACCCATTGTAGATGGTTTTACACCACGTGTGTAGTCGATGCCGCTTGAGAAAGGGTAAAGACCAGATTGTGACATATCTGTGCTGTAAGAATATCCGCTAAGAGCAGAAAGACTACCGTTCTGTCCCCAACTGGCACGGAGTTTCAAGCTGTTTATGGTGTTACGAATAGGTTCAAAGAATTTCTCCTCAGAGATAGTCCATCCTGCAGAAGCAGCTGGGAAATATCCCCAACGTGTGTTCTTTGGAAGAAGTGCGAGGTCTGCAGCATCGGCACGAAGAGAGAATTGAGCAAAGTATTTGTTTGCGTAGTTGTATCCTAAACGTCCAAAGTAAGATAGCTTTGCTGTGCGTGTTTTTTCACCACCAACACTCTTTGTTGCAGATGCTGAGCCATAGTTAAGATAGTAGAACAAAGGATCGTTCTTGAGAAGAGCATCTTCGTTGTTTGCTGACAAGCCACCACTAACATAGTCGTATGACTGTTCCTGATATGACATACCAACCATTGCATTAACGTTGTGCTGACCAAATGATTTCATGTAGTTGGCAAAGTTCTCCCATTGATAGTAGATAGTGGTTGAACTTTGACCATTCTGGCTTACATAGTCGTTGCTTTGCACGCTGTTGCCATAGAAAGGTAAACTTGTACTGCTGCTACGAGTACCTGCTAATCGGTAGCCGAAGCGAGATGTAAATGTGAAGTCTTTGATAGGTGTGAAATCAGCATAGATAGAACCGTTGATATTGAATCCGCTATTCTTTGCAAGACTGTTGTCACGCATAATCATAGGATGATACTGTTCACCTGCATAGAACTTAGATACACCATAATAATTGCCGTTTTCATCGGTTAAAAGGTGCTTTCCGTTATTTAAGGCATTAGCCATATTGAATGGCAGATTGTCAGCAGTATATGTGTCTGGAGTGAGAGGGTCGAGCATCATGACAGAAGTAAGCAGAGAACCATACTCGCTGTTTGATGATACCTGACGTATATTGTATTTCTCAATCTGGTTGGTAGTACCAACTTTCAGCCAATTTTTAATCTTGTATTCTGAATTGATTGTTGCTGTGAGACGCTGATAGGTATCAGCATCACCCTTAACGATACCATTATTGTTTAGGTATGTGAGAGAAAGATAGTAGTTTCCGCGGTCGCCACCACCTGTAAAGGCAACGTTATGCTTTATCATTTTACTATTTTCAAAAGCAACCTTTGTCCAGTCGGTATTTGTGACACCATCCCAATTCTTAAGCATATAGTCCTTGGTGAATGTGCTACTTTCAGTCATATAATCAATGTATTCCTCTGCATTGAGCATGTTTGGTACATGAGCAAGTGACTGACCTGTGTATTGGAAGCTATAGCTAATCTTTCCTTCGCCAGCTTGACCTTTCTTTGTGCTGATAAGTACAACACCATTACCAGCTTCAGCACCATAGATAGCTGCAGATGCAGCATCCTTAAGAATTTCCATTGAAGCAATGTCGTTTGGATCGATACCGCTGATGTCGCTCAAACGGACACCGTCAACAACATATAATGGTTCTGAACTTACATTAGATGAGAAACCACGTACACGAACGGTGGGGCTTGAACCTGGCGCAGCTGATGAAGAAACAATCTGCACACCGGCAGTCTTTCCCTGAAGGGCTTGCTTTGCATCAGTAATAGTGCGGTTTTCCATATCTTCAGCCTTCACTTGTGAAATGGCGCCAGTAACAGAGCTTTTCTTCTGAACGCCATATCCAACCACAACAACATCTTCAAGAGTCTTAGAGTCGGGTTTTAAGCTAACATTAATGGTTTTTGCAGTTGCTTTTTTCTCTTGAGTCACATATCCTATATAAGAGAATGAAAGCGTAGCACCACTCGTTACTTCAATGGAATATTTTCCATCAAAGTCGGTAATGCCGCCTTTCGCGGTACCTTTTTCGACGACGCTAACACCAATCAATGGCTCACCCATTTCGTCGGTAACAGTACCTGAGATTTTAATTGTTTGTGCTAATGCACACGCCGTGCTAATCATAAGCAAGGCAAACAAGGTTGATAACCTTTGAATACTAAAATGTTTCATTGTTTAGATGAGTTTAACGGTTATTGTTTAGGGCTTTATTTTCCCGTGTTTAGGTTTTGTTGGCAAAGGTAATGCCCTTTTGGGATAAACTCTGTCGAAGTTAGTTTTTAAGTTTTTCAAAGTGTTCAAAAGCAATATGGCTTTTTCTTAATTGTTCAAAACCAGTCGAAAATGTTCAAATAGTATGTTATTTTTTTTGTAATCTATGCTTTTTTAGTACATTTGCGAATGTAAACCATAAATAACAAAAGTATCTAAACAATTAAATGCAAATATCGAAACATGTAAAACATATCCCGTTGTTAGTGTTGTTGACTCTTGTAGTGTCATGTTCGCATGAGAATCAAAAACCAGCAAAGGATAAAGATGCAGAGAACTCTCTTGTTATCTCTAATGAATTGTCAAATAAGCATGTAACAGCTATGGTGGAGGATAGCCGTGGTTACATTTGGATAGGTACTTTCAGAGGTCTTAACCGTTATGATGGTCATGAGTATCATCAGTATTTCTGTACAGATGATTCTGAGGGTTTGCAGGATAATCAGATAAAGTCTCTGTTTGTTGACAGTAAGGATCGTTTGTGGGTTGGAACGATTAATGGTCCCTGTCTTTATATGGCTAACGACCAGTTTCAGCGTGTTTCTATTCCTAAGGGAAGCAAGAACTGTTTGAAGTTTCTTGAAGACCGTAACGGACGTGTTTTTATCTACAATAACAATGAGTTGCTGTTGTATGATGAAGCAGATAAGCAATTTAAGATAGTTATTTCGAACCTTGATAAGAAAAATCAGTTTACAGGGAATGTTTTTCTCGATGAAATGGGTGATATTTGGTCGGTTGGTGCAAGTTATATATGCAAATATAGTGGTAACGATTTTAAGCTTAAAAAAACGATACAGCTTGCAGGTTATTATTTCTTCTCGCATCTGAACAACGACGGAACCATCATTCTTTCGGGTTATGGACACCTTCTTGCCTATAATACGCATAATAATCAGTTTTCGACTATTAACGAAGCGTTACTGAAGGGTATAACAGAAAATGGAGGAATTATAAATGCTGTTACCACCATGGAAAATGGTGAGCAGCTTATTGCTACCGATCGTAATGGAGGGTTTCTTTATCGGCCTTCAGACAATAGCGTGATACGGCAATCTGATGGTCAGTTTCCCTTCGAGATGCCTTCGGGATCCGTTTCTGTGCTGTTGTATGATTCACACAAGAATTTGTGGATGGGAACATCAGACAAAGGTATAGAAGCGGAATACTATTACGAAGAGAGATTTAATTACAATCGTAGCATCAATCGTGCTATAGGAAACAATTCAGTTTCTGCTGTTGTCGTTGATAAGCGGGGAGTGCTATGGGCTTCTGTTCCTACTAAAGGAATTTATGCAGTAACACTTTCGCCAGCTTCCGTGAAACAGATTGATGTTATGGGACTTTCTGAGATAGAGAAGAATCAAGGATATGCTCACATGCTTATAGACCGTGAAAACTATCTTTGGTTATCTACCGGTAGTTCTGTTGTTAGATGTTTCTATGATGGTTCTATTCTAAGAGTTGTTGACTACTACCTGCTTTCAGGAGTTATGGACATTCAGCAAGCTATTGACGGAACAATATGGATAGCTAATTTCACTAATACACTTTATTGTGTTACACCAGGAGAAAAGAAGTTGTATCCGCGTCAGGTGTATAACGGCTACACTTTCATTCCTTCTCTTCTCCCTTTGCGTAATGGGAGGATTATGATAGCTGCTTTTAATCAGAAGATGCTGCTGATGAATGCAGCCAACAGACAGACTAATGAAATAACCATCAGTACAGAAGACAGGAAAGCTTGTATTCGACGAAGTACATTTATCCCAGTTAAGGCTTTTGAAGATACTAATGGTATTGTGTGGATAGGAACAGTGAGCAATGGACTTATAAAATATACTCCAAAGACAAATAGAGCAGAACATGTGGCTGGTATCTCTTGCTCGGATATTAGTAGTATTGAGGAAGATAATCAAGGAAATATCTGGATTTCTACTCTTAAGGGACTTAACAAGCTTGATATATCTACAGGCAAGATGACCAGTTTCTATAAGACCGATGGCTTGGGAGGTGATGAGTTTAATGATAGAGCATCATGCCGTATGCCTGATGGACAACTTGTGTTTGGTGGTCTTCATGGACTTACCTATTTCAATCCTATTGATATTTCCATGCGTAAGCTGATACCTTTATATTTGCAGGATTTAAAGGTACATAATCTGTTGGTGCGTCCACGTGATGATGGCGAGATAGAAACCACTCTTGATAGTTGTAAACGTATAGTTCTTGACTATAATGAAAACTCCTTCAGTTTGTCGTATTGTGCTCTTGATTATAGCCAGTATGAACGTGTGCACTATTATTATCAGATGGAAGGCTATGATAAGGACTGGATTGATGCAGGCAATGCACATGTAGCAAGTTATGCTAACATGCCAGCTGGTCATTATACGTTCAAGGTAAAGATAACAGCAAGTGATAGTCAAACTACTCTTGGTGAAACACAGGTTGATGTTATTGTTCGTCAGGCTCCCTGGCGTTCTTGGTGGGCTTGTATAATATATGTTCTTATTGCCAGCTTAATAGTTCGCCAGATTTATGTAGCACGTAAGCGTCTTGTTCGTGCAAGAGAAGAAGCTCGTGAGATAGAGAAAGAAAAAGAGCAAGAACAGCGTACTAATAAGATGAATATGAGCTTTTTTGCTAATATAGCTCATGAATTCAGAACTCCTCTCACAATGATTTCTGGTCCTGTTACTCAACTTGCTCAAAGTGAGACTGTGGGTAAGGAAAATCGTCACCTTCTTGCTATAGCTCAACATAGTGTTCAGCGCATGTTCAAGCTTGTAAATCAGTTAATGGATTTTAATAAACTTGAGAACGACACTCTTAGACTTAATGTTTCAGAAATGGATGTTGTGAGTGCCTTGAATACAATATGTGATGATTTTGAGTTCAATGCACGACAGAAAAGAATGACTATTCATCGCTATGGCATGGAAGATACCCTTCAAGCATGGACAGATAGCGATAAACTTGAAAAGATAGTGAGCAATCTTATGTCTAATGCTCTTAAATACACACCTGTAGGTGGTAGTATATATATATATCTTGACGTTATCACTCGTGATGAGGCAAAAGGTATTCTGAGGCTGAATGACGAAGACAATTGTCAACAATATGTAAAAATTGCTGTTGCTGATACAGGAAAGGGCATCCCTGAAGATCAGTTGGAAAATATCTTTAAACGTTATTATCAGCTTGATAATCAAACAAAGGCGATAATCAACTGGGGTACAGGTATTGGCTTGTATTATTCTCGTCGTTTGGCAGAGTTGCATCATGGTTATCTCAAGGCATTTAATCGTAGAGACGGACAAGGCTCAGAGTTTGCTTTTGTTTATCCTTTGAATCGTGAAATGTATTCTGATGAGGAGTGTCGCCCGATAGACGACGGACAGCGCTATGTTGCTCCTGTTGATAATATTGTTCAGGTTTCTGTGAACGAACAGCAACTGACAGATAAAGATCATCGTCCTACTATTCTTGTTGTTGATGACGATACAGAGATAATCAATTATATGCAGGCATTACTCTCTGCACAATATCGTGTAATCACTTGTCTTGATGCCGAGGATGCTTTGACTAAAATGCGCGAGGAAGAACCTAATATCATACTCTCGGATGTTATAATGCCAGGCAAGACAGGTTATGAACTATGCCGTGAGATAAAGCAGGATATACAGCTTTGTCATATTCCTGTTATTCTTGTAACTGCTAAGATAACACCAGAAAATCAGGTTGAAGGACTTAATGTAGGTGCTGATGCCTATGTAACCAAGCCTTTTGATCCTAATGTTTTGCTGGCTCTTATCAAGTCACAGCTTAATAATCGTCTGCGTGTGCGCCATATTCTTAGTCAGTCAACAAAGACAACAGATGAGGATGTAGAAAATGTTCTTTCTCATCAGGATAAGCAGTTTATGGAAGAACTGTATCAGCTTATGGAAGATGAACTTGCTAATTCAGAGTTAGATGTGGCTCATATTACCGACCTCATTCATATCTCAAGAACAAAGCTGTATTATAAGATAAAAGGTCTTACAGGCGAAACTCCAAGCAATTTCTTCAGAACATATAAGTTGAACCGTGCGGCAGAACTTATTAAAGAAGGACATCACACCATTTCTGAAATATCAGACATGACTGGCTTTTCTACACAGAGTCATTTCTCTTACGTGTTTAAAAAGCAGTTTGGTGTTACGCCAACGCAGTATAAATAAAAAAGTGAGGGTGAGTCAATATAGACTCACCCTCTTTTGTTGTTTAGGTCTAATAGTGTTTACTTGAAGATTTTCTGTGCAAATTCTGTTAGGTATATTCTCCAGTTTCTCCATATATGACCACCATCTGTTTCAAGATATTCATATTTGTATTTGTGGTCATCAAGATATTTGCGGAGATCTGTGTTGCTGTTGTATAGGAAATCGGTATTTCCAATTGCTATCCAATAGAGTTTTGGGCGGCTTTCGAAGAGTTTTTTCATTTGCTGATCAAAAGGTTTATTGTCTTTCATTTGGTCGGCAAAGGAAGCATTCTGGTTGAAGTTTCCTTTAAGATGCAAACCTGCAGAGAACAAGCCATAGTAGTCAAATGTGGTAGGGTAGAGACGGCTTATGCCGAAGGTGTGACCACCACCCATTGATAGTCCGCATACAGCACGTCCGGCACGGGTTTTCTTTGTGCGATAGTGCTTGTCCATGTAGTTTACTATGTCCATGAAACTTTCTTCCATTGATGCTGCCGGGGCTGCAGTAGGACCTGTTCCTGCTGTGCGGAATCCTGGTGTGTACATTCCCCATGACCATTCCCCAGGTGCTGCCTGACAGTTAGGATTGCCATTAGGCATTACTATAATCATTGGTTTTGCCTTTCCTGCAGCAATAAGGTTGTCCATTATCTGAGCAGCACGACCTAATGTCATCCATGCTTCCTCGTCGCCGCCTGCACCATGCAAAAGATAGAGCACAGGGTAGCGTCCGCCCTTTTCATATCCTGCAGGAGTGTAAACTGTCATGCGACGCTTCATTTTCAGTTTAGGAGAGTTGTACCACACCTTGCTTACATTTCCGTGTGGCACCTCGTTCACGCTATACAAGTCGCCTTTTTCACCCTTTTGTCCTTTTACAATAAAGATACTTGTGAATGAAGAAATGTCGCGGTTGATATAGATATTTGATGGATCAAGATATTTCATTCCGTCAACGGTGAAGTTGTAGCTATATAGTTCTGATGAAAGCTTGTCGGTAGTGTAGCTCCACACGCCATTCTTGCCTTCTTTCAGTTGTGCAACTCCCGGGGCAGAATATTTTCCATAACCGGGAATCTGAATCTCCTGCGCAGGAAGGAAGTCGCCAGTCACTTCAACTTTTACAGCTTTTGGTGCATAAAGGTTAAAAGTAACGGTTCCATCGGCATTCACGATAGGTGATTGTACTTGTGAAGCGTCAAACAATCGTTCTTGGGCAAAGCCTCCGAAGGCGCACATGACGCAACATACAGTTAATAGTAATTTTCTCATAATTAATATTTTGTTATTAGATTGAATAATCTTGGTTATGGATTATTTCCGTTTGCAAAGTTATCAAATAATTGCAGATAGTGATTGTTTCAGATGTTCGAAAATTATTCCATTTTGTTCAAAAAGCATTATCTTGTTTCTATTTGTCAATTTTATGTATCGAATATTATCATCTTGTTTCTCTATAATGCCTCTATAATGCGTCTATATTGCCTTTATAATGGTTTGACAAATATTTTCTTCTTGTTTGTATTCTTCTTTTCACCCCTCCTTAAATAGCGACGGGATATTTTACCTACTTTTAGGTATTGATAACATATATTAATAGTAATAATTTTGCAGCAGCGAAATAAGGTAATGATTCAAGATACGAAAAATAACTATAAATAATGAAACAACAAATTAGGGTAGGCTTTTTTGCAGCTGCTTTGTTATGTGCTTCGGCTGGAGTTGCCAATGCTCAAACAAGTGCTGCCGACTCGGTAATGAGTCATGCTTCGGGTAAACGACTTAGTGTCGGCGGATATGGTGAGGTTGCTTTCTCACGCAACTTCTATAGTGATAACGGTAATCGTTATACTGTTCCTTCAAAGTACAAGAACGATCCAAGTCATGGACGTTTTGATATTCCTCATGCAGTAATCTATCTTGGATATGATTTTGGCAAGGGCTGGACTTTAGGTACCGAGATTGAGTTTGAGCATGGTGGCACAGGCTCATCTGTAGAGTATGAGGCTGACGAGTCAATAGAGTTTGAGCAGGAAGCTGAGCGTGGTGGCGAGGTTGAGCTTGAGCAGTTTTGGTTGCAGAAATCTTTCTCTCGTGGCTTGAATCTTCGTATGGGTCATATTGTTGTTCCTGTTGGACTTATTAATGCACATCATGAACCATTAAATTTCTTCACGGTATATCGTCCAGAAGGCGAGAACACTATCCTTCCTTGCACATGGCATCAAACAGGTGTTTCTCTCTGGGGACGCCTTGGCAAGTTCCGTTATGAGGCTCAGCTTCTTGCAGGTTTGGACGCTTTCCATTTCAGTCGTGCAAATTGGATAAAAGGTGGCACAAAGTCGCCATTTGAGTTTGATGTGGCTAACAAATATGCTGCAGCCCTTCGTGTTGACAACTATTCAGTTTCAGGTCTTCGCCTTGGTGTTAGTGGCTACTATGGTCAGTCAATGCACAATTCTGTTCCTCACGATATGGAGTTTGGCGATGCCAAGAAGATAAAGGGAAATGTGTATATTGGCTCTTTCGATTTTACCTTCAAGAAATACAACTGGATAGCTCGTGGTAATGTTGACTATGGCTATGTTAGCGATGCCGACAAGATAACCAGCTATGTTTATCCAAACACCTCAAGTGTGAAACCTTACGAGTCAGGAAACGGCAAGCATTTCGGCAGTCATGCCATAGCAACAATGGTTGAGGCAGGTTATGATGTGTTCTCGCAGATTGCTTCTTTGCGTGCCGACAACAAGAAACTCTATGTCTTTGGACATTATGAATATTATGATTCTTATGTAAATGCCCAAACTAAGCAATGGACAAACAAGCAGGTGTTTGCTGCAGGTGTTAACTATCATCCTGTTTCTCAGATAGGCATTAAGGCAGAATACAGTCTGCGCAAGTTCAAGAGTGGTTTTGAAAACGAGCCATCAATAAACATCGGTGTTGTTTACGAGGGTTTCTTTCTGTAGAATCTTCAACTATAATTAATCAAAATAAAAAAGAAAATGAAAAAGATTTTCAAGAGTGCTATGCTCTTTGTAGCAGCAAGCACAATGGCATTTAGCCTTTCTTCATGTAGTGATTCAAATGATGACAATGGTGGCAACTCTAATGCTGGTGCCCCTGTTATGAAGGCGATTGTTGACAATTATGTAGATAATATTGTTGAGCCTACATATAACAATTTGGCAACAAACGCACAGACTCTTTATGATGCTTGCCAGAATCTTTATGCAAAGCGCAAGGCAGGCAGCCTTACTCAGGCTGATATTGATGCAGCTTGCGAAGCTTTCAAGGCAGCTCGTAAATATTGGGAGCAGAGTGAGTCGTTCCTTTATGGTGCAGCCACGGATAATGAAATAGATCCACATATTGACTCTTGGCCTCTCGACCACAGTCAGCTTGTATCACTTCTCAATAATAAGGACATGATTGCTGGCATTAATGGCGAGCAGGCAGACAAGTTTGTATATGAAAGTCGCAAAGATTTGGAGTCAGTAATGGGTTTCCACGGACTTGAGTTCATTCTTTTCCGTGATGGTGCTAACCGCACTTTGGCAGCTCTTACAGCAGAGAAGGAAACAGCAGAAGGTCTTACATCAGTAAATACTGTTGACGAGTGTGCTTTTGCTGCAGCTATTTCTGGCGACCTTCGCAATATGATTTCTCTGTTGGCATACGGTTGGGCTGGTGATGCTGTTTCAAGCAGTATCAAGTCGGTTGTTGATAAAGCACCTTGGACTGTTGCTGCTACAAAATATGCAGGATTATCTCCTTTGAATGTATGTTATTCTACATATTTGAAGAGTGCAACAACAGCTACAGGTATGTTTAAAACATGGCAGGAAACAGTGAGCAACATCATTTCTGGTGGTTGTTCTGATATTGCTCAGGAAGTGTTTACCCAGAAACTTGGTCAGGCTTATCGTGTAGCAGCTGGTCAGGGTAAAGGCGATGATGCAATCGACTATATAGAGTCACCTTATTCAAAGCGCTCTTTCCAGGACTATCAGGACAATATCTATTCTATCAAGCATTCACTTTATGGAACACTTGATGATAATGCAACAGCTCCTGTAGCAAACTCTCTCATGGCTTTCCTGAAGAATAATAACTATCCTAACTACGACGCTCTTAGTGCAGCACTCAATGATGCTATTGCTGCCCTTCAGGCTGCTAAGACAAGTGGTAAGGCATTCGTTGATGCTCCTGGTGATACTCAGGTAAAGAACTGTATCGACAAGGTTGAGGCTCTTAATGATGCTTTAGGTGCAGCAGGTTCTTGGATTCTGCGTCAGCCAGCACAATAAATACTATAGTGTGGAATGTGGTATTTGGAATTTAATAATTATTTTTGCATCTTGAAACGATTGATTGTGTATTCCTTATAACGCATTCCACATTCAATATAAACATTATGAATAGAAAGTTTTATTTTTCTTTTGCTGCAGCATTGATAGCTTCATCATTTGCAGCTTGCTCGGATAACGATAATAATATAACTACTAACGATGCACCAGAGGCTGCTTTGGTAGGTCAGGCTGTTGGTAATTTCTCAGCCGACGAATGGTATCCTGGTGGAGAATTAGGTACAACCGACAATACTGGTTCAAACGCTTTTTCTGACCAAGCTCCTGTAGTTGATCAGAACAAGGATTTGTTTAACGCTTTCTTCTCTGGAGAACAGATGTTTGAACGCAACTATACAGAGACTACAGCTCCGTTTAAGGGCTTAGGTCCTGCTTCGGTAAGAAGTAGTTGCTTCGACTGTCACCCAGAATATGGTCATGGCAAATGGCAGTCTCAATATGTAACCAGTTACGGCAATGGCAATGGCTACTTGTTGGTGGTTTATCATCCAGTTTCAGAAGGCTCTAACGATGGAGCATATATTTCAGAGGTTACAGGTATGCCTCAAACTCAAGCCACATCTCCTTTCCTTCCACCTATTGACGAGAGTGGAGTCAACATTAAGTGGGAGCATGTAACAGCTATGGAGAGCGGACTCCCAATGGCCTTCCCCGATGGTGAGCGCTATGATTTGATTTATCCGGAGGTTACTATTGCACAGACAGCTTTCAACACCAGTCCGCTTCCTACAAACTATGCTGTTCGCTTAGAGTCAACTATTGGTGTTATAGGTACAGGTTTGCTCGATGCTATTCCTAATGACTCTATTCGCGCACAATATAAAAAGACAGCAAGCTATTTCAAACGTGTTGGTCTTAATGTGAGCGAGTATGTAAATCCTGCCTTCTGGGATGCAACAACTAATGATTTTGCTGCTGGAGCATGGTATAGTGTTGCTAATGGTAAGTTAGCTGCAACAGGAAAATATGCAGATAACACCAATGCAACAGATGCTAAGTTTGTGAAGCGTTTCACCTATGCCCTCACACGTGGCACATTGCAGGATGGCCCTGGAGCAAATGCAATATGGAATATCACAAATGTTTCTCGTCCTGACCGTCCTTATCTCTACACCACATCGGCATGGGCAAAGGCAATGAGCGAGAATGCAGATGTTATAGCAAAGATAAAGGCTAATCCTTTGTCACCTTACTATGCCGATGGCACAGAGGCTGGTATTGCTGAGGCTGTGCGCAATCTGCTTGATCCAAGCACAAATCAGTTTGATAACAAATGGCATAATTTCACACCTGATCAGACTGCCGACCAATTCTATAACTTCATGGTGTGGCATCGTGGATTGGCTATCCCTCGTGCACGAAACCTTAATGACAAGGATGTGCAGAGAGGTAAGAAAGTGTTCATGGAGATAGGTTGTGCAAGCTGTCACCGTCCAACTTGGAAGACTGGTGATGATAACTATTGGAAACCTGTTGTATGTGGCAACAAACCTCTGCCACGCTATCCTCATCAGGTTATTCACCCTTATAGCGATATGATTCAGCACAAGCTCTACATGAAAAACGATATTCATGGTAGCTGGTGTCGCACAACTCCGCTTTGGGGACGTGGCTTGTCACGTGTAAATACAGGAGCCGAGGATCGTCTGCACGACTGCCGTGCACGCAACGAGATAGAAGCAATCATGTGGCACGCATATAGTAAGAACAGTCATGCTTACAGTTCGGCTGTTAAGTTCTATAATCTTTCTAAAGCCGACCGTGATGCGGTTGTGAAGTTCATACGTTCAATTTAGTATATTAATGCTGAAGAAAATAGTTTCCTTTTTTTATATTCTTGTTGTCCTTACTATGGCGGTTATCACTGTAGTAGAGAAATATAAGGGCACAGAATATGTATCTGCAAACATGTATGGTTCATGGTGGTTCACACTACTGTGGACCATACTTGTCGTTACAGCCATAGTGTATATTATTAAGCGAAAGATGCGTCATTGGAATACCATTTTGATTCATCTCTCGTTTGTTGTTATTCTTGCAGGAGCATTCCTCACGCATGTTTCTTCCTATAAGGGATACATTCATTTGCGTATAGGTGAAACCACAAACACCCATCTTCCTTTCAACCTTCGTCTTGATGGTTTCAAAATAAAGTATCACGATGGAACAAATGCAGCAGCAGATTATCTTTCTAATGTAACTGTTATCGATGGAAAAAAGAAAATAAAGGATGTTGTTTCCATGAATAATATCCTAAACTATTCTAATGTGCGCATATACCAGAGTGCTTATGACGAAGATGGACAAGGGTGCACGTTTATTGTAAATAGCGACCCTTGGGGCATTCCTGTTACCTATGTCGGCTATGCTATGCTTTTCTTCTCGCTTGTGTTTATGCTTGTTGATCCAAAGGGAAGTTTCCGAAGGTTGTTGAAACATCCCTTGCTGCAAAAAGGAGCCCTTGTGTGCCTGTTGATGTTTTCTTTTGGTTCTATAAAGGCATCTACAACAACGGTTCTGCCTAAGGATGTGGCAAATCATTTCTGTGAGATGTTTGTGCTTCACAATGATCGTGTGTGCCAGATGCAAACCTATGCCTATGATTTCACTAAGAAACTATCTGGCAAGCGTTCCTATAAGGGATGTACCCCCGAGCAAATACTCACAGGCTTCATGTTCTGGGGCGATCAATGGGCTGCAGAGAAGATAATCAAGGTAAAGGGTGCTGAACTCTGTGAACGAATGCACTTCGACAGCTATGTATCGGTAAACGATTTGTTCACTACTAAAGGCTATGTGCTTCAGCAGTTGGTTGAGGAATATTATCAGCAAAACAATCACGATGCCCTTCATGAGCAGGCAGCACGTCTTGATGATAAAATGCAGCTTATTGCCGAGTTGCAAACCGGAAAGGCTCTTAATATGATGTCGAAAGAGTTATATAACAACCTTTACAAGTGTGCTGTTTCGGGTAAAAATAATGAGTTGCTCAAGATAGTTGATACAACACTTTCTATGCAGCAGAAGAAAATGGCTGCAAGTTTGCCTACGCCTACACAGATAAAGGCAGAACGCATTTACAATAAGATTCCTTTTGCAACCATACTCTTTATGGTTAATCTCACATTAGGATTCCTGTCATTGATAATATTCATTCGTAGATGGCGCTTTAATCCTTCATTTTTGCTGATTTCATCGTTCTTGGTACTCAGTTTCTCTATTGCTCTTAGATGGATTATTAGTGGCAATATTCCATTGAGCAATGGCTATGAGTCAATGATAAGTGTAGCCTGGTTTGCACTACTTATCACCATCATTGGCACATTTGCATGGCGAAACCTCTCTGTGCTCATAGCAACGTTTGGCTTCTTGTTGTCGGGCTTCTTCCTGTTGGTAAGTCATATCAACCAGATGGATCCTGCCATAGGTCATATTATGCCTGTGCTTAATTCGCCTTTATTGAGTATTCATGTAAGCGTGATAATGATGAGTTATGCCTTGCTTGCTCTCACCTTTATATGCGGCATCTTGGGCATTTGTATGAAGAGTCAGATAGAAATGCTTCAGGTGCTTAGTCGTGTGTTCCTTTATCCCGCCATCACCACAATGGGACTTGGAATCTTTATTGGAGCTATCTGGGCAAATATCAGTTGGGGAACCTACTGGAGTTGGGACCCAAAGGAAACATGGGCACTCATCACGTTTATGATATATGCTGTTGTACTGCACACCAGCAGTTTTCCTGTTTTCCGTAAGCCATTGACCTATCATCTATTTATGATTTTTGCCTTTTTAAGCATTGTGATGACTTATTTCGGAGTAAATTATATTCTCGGAGGTATGCATTCTTATGCGTAAATGTAGTACCTTTGCAGGCAAATAAAATCAAAAAATGAAACAAGATATTATTCATGTTCAGTTAAGTACATTTGATAATGGGAGTGAGGTAAGAGAATATCATCTTATGCTTAGTGTAACGCCACAAGGGGCATTGCTTTCTTATGCAGAACAGTTGGATGCTCTGTGCAAGCAGTTTGATGACGAGTGTAACAAACTTGCTGCAAAGACAGTTTTGAAACGCTATTTTCTTAGTGATGCAGCTAATCAGGCAAGTGCACTCAAAAAGTATGAACAGAATAATCCCAAATATGCTTTATCTATAGTTGAACAGGCACCTGCTAATGGCACCAAGGTAGCTCTTTGGTGTATTCTTATGACAGGAGTAGAAACAAAGCGTAATACAAGTGGGCTTTTTGAAGTTAAATACGGCGGATATAGGCATCTATATAGTGCCAGCAATTATAGTCTTACAGAAAGCTCTGAACAGCAAACACGTGAGTTGTTTGAACAATACATATCACAACTTTCTCAAGAGGGTTGCACACTTTCTGATAATTGCATACGCACATGGTTCTTTGTAAACGATATAGATAATAACTATGCAGGAGTAGTAAAGGCAAGAAATGATGTGTTTAAGACTCAGCATCTTACAGAAAACACCCATTTCATCGCTTCAACAGGTATTGGTGGCAGACAGGCTAATCCACGAGTTCTTTCGCAACTTGATACCTATGCCGTTGCTGGAATAAAGCAAGAGCAGATAAAGTATCTATATGCAGCCAACAACATGAACCGCACCAGCGAGTATGGTGTTAGTTTTGAACGTGCCACAGCCGTTGACTATAGCGACCGCCGACAAGTGTTTGTGTCGGGAACGGCAAGTATCAATAATAAGGGCGAAATAATGCACATTGGCGATATAAGAAACCAATGTCTTTGCATGTGGAACAATGTTGAGGCACTTCTTGATGAGGCTGAGTGTGAATGGAGTGATGTGTCTGAAATCGTGTGCTATTTGCGCGATTTTGCCGATTTCATCGTTGTTGACAGTATGTTTAAGGAGAAGTTCAATAGCGTTGGAATGGATAAAAAAGCCATTCCTTACCTTCTTGTTCATGCTCCAGTCTGTCGCCCTGGCTGGCTTATAGAAATGGAGTGTATGGCAACAAAGAGGCTTTAAGCCTCTTTTGCCTCAAGATATTCTGCAAAGATACGAGCTGCGCTCTCTACTTTTGCAGCGCAGGGTCTGCTCTTATAGTATTCAGCTGTTCGCTCAGAGGCAACGTAGCTGCTCTGTGCTTTCTCGTGTCCTTTGAGTCCTAATATTTCGGCACATATCAACGAACCGTTCTGTTCCTTAGATTTTTCCAGCAAATCCTGCACCACTTTGTAACATGCCGACTTGCCTTCTCGGTCATTTCCTTCGGTTTGACCGCAATCTAAGCCTACGAGAACCACAATACCAGAAACAGCACCACACATCATTCGCATGCGACCCACACCGCCGCCAAAACCAGCTCCAATGCGTTTTGCCATCTGGTCGTCCAAACCATATAAGTCGGCAAAGGCAGCCACTACACTCTGGCAGCAGCCATAGCCTTGCATAAAATTATCCACAGCGCGTTTAACGCGTTCTTCAAGTTCTTTCTTCATAAGGTTTTTCTTTTAACTCCTATCTCCTATCTCCTAACTTCTAATTAAACTTCCTGCAAAGATACTAAAAAGCATTGGATAGAAAAAGCAGTCTCATTTTTTTTTATTATCTTTGCAAATATATGGAGTTAAGACAGTTACGATATTTTATTAAGGCAGCCGAAGCACATAACTTCTCAGAGGCTGCAAAGCTAATGTTTGTAACCCAGAGCACCCTTTCACAACAGATAAAGCAGTTGGAGGATGAATTGGGGGTACAGCTTTTTCATCGTAATAGTCATGATGTGTCGCTAACTGATGAGGGTGAGCAACTCTTGCCTTTTGCCCGTGAAACGGTTTCTTCTGCCGATAACTGTGTTGAGCAGATGAATGGTTTGAAGAATCTGCTCACGGGAACGCTCTATATTGGCGTGACATATTCTTTTAGTCCTATTCTTACAGAGACGATGCTCGATTTCTGCCATCGTTATCCCAAGGTGAAACTTCAGGTGGTGTATAAAACCATGCAAGAGCTTATACAGATGCTCCAGCATCGTGAGTTAGACTTTGTTTTGGCATATAAGCCTATTGAAGAATATGCCAAGATAGAGAGCAAGGTGCTATTTAGAAATCCTTTGTCGGTTATTGTGCGTGATGATCACCCTTTGGCAAAACTTAAAAAGGCGAGTATCAAGGATTTGGAACATTATGATATGGCTATGCCTGCACGAGGCACTCAGCCTCGTCAAATCCTTGACACCATTCTTGGGCATGAACTCGAGTCACGCTTTAATGTGAGAATGGATCTTAACGATTTAAACATACTTCTTCGTGTGGTACAAAAGAGCAATTATTTCTCCATTCTATCGGAGTCATCTGTTCAGGATGTTGATGGATTAGTAGCTGTTCCTTTGGATATTGAGAACAACATGATGGAAGGATGTATCCACACATTGAAGGGTGTATATACAAAGAATTCGGCAAATGAATTTTGCCGAATTCTCAAGGAGTCCGCAGCTATAAAAAAATACAACCTTGGACTTTAGCTTCTCTTTTGGGTAATATATATTATTGGATTGGTATTTGAATAGAGGAGCTATATGTTTACTTATTTACTCAATTCGTTTAACTTTGTTATATCGTTTTGCTTTGCAAGGCGTTCCTGAAGCAATTTCAAAAGCTTACGCTTTGATTTTGGCTCTATCATTCTTCTTACGAAGATGTTTGGAATAGCAACGCCAAGGGCAATGAACAAAATCACAAGACTTGCTTTGGTTGCATAGTTGAAAGCTACTGTAAGCTCGCCAACAACACCTGTCATATCAATAAATCCAAACAAAGCTCGATACATCAACACACCTGGAATCATTGGAATCACCGCAGGAATAGCTATCACCTGATGAGGGATGTGGTGCCAGTGCATCAGTTTGGTTGCTATGATACTAATCAAAGCTGAACCTACAAGCGAACCAATAATAATGCCCTGGTCAAGACCTATATTGCCGTTGCTTGGACCTAAATTAACGAAGTTACGGGTGCACACGGCAATGATACCAGAGATGGCGAGAACAGGAAGTATTCGCTTTGGGGTGTTGTATATGGTTGAGAATCCCATTGCTGAGATAGCGGCAGCCACAGCATAGTCTATGTACGTGTTGTGAGGGGTCATGCTGAGGTCTTTAACGAAGTTGTCAATACCGCATATCTGAATTGCAAGGGCAATACCAAATGACATAGCCAATACCATCATAAGTGTTGTGAAGGCTCGTGTGATACCTACTGTAACGTAGTCGCTCACCATATCGCTCACAAAGTTGATAAGAGGCACTCCAGGAACTATGAACAAGGTACATGCCATCAAAGGGTGATAAGGGGTGTTACTGTGCATGAAAGCAGGAATGGCAGCTGCTACCTCTGGGTTTAATGACAAGAAAGAGGTGAGCCATGCAAGGATAGTGGCAACGAATGCACTCACTCCAATACCCACATAGTTGTTAACACCAGCTTTCCCCATCCACATCTTCAGGCGGAAACCTAATATAGCTGCTATTGAAGCATAGAAGAATGCTGGCCAGTCGCAACCAAACTGCACACAGAAACCTCCACAGGCAAATCCTGCTGCAGTGGCAATCATCCAAGGAGTGTAGTTCTTGTGAATGTGCTGAAGAGCATCGAGTTCTTCTTCATATTTTTCCAAGCTCCAGTCTTCCTTAATAGCTTGCCATAGAATCTTGCTCACACGCGAGATGATTGAAAACTCGATGTTGTGGTGAGTGCAACGTTGATATTTTGAGAAAGAGTGGAGCTCATCGCTGATATTAATCATGATGATGTTGTAGTCGAGGTGTATGTGCACATACTCTTCGGGCAAGCCAAGGAATGCCATACAACGTTTCAAATTGCGCATAATGCGGTTGCAGTCGGCATTGCTCTCCATGAGGATAGTGCCAGTGCGTACAAGCAAATTAAGCTTCATGCGCAATTCCTGTTCGGTCATTGCTCTTTCTGTAGAACGTTCAATCGGGTTTGTCATTTTGTGAGTTTATATGTTTATATTTTTACTGTTTAAAGTTTATTTTTTACCTTTTTCCTTTTTAATTATGCAATCGCCATGATTAATATCTGAATAACGATGATTCTTAGTATCATTGCCAACGGATATACCATTGTGTAACCAATAGATGGCTCGTCGGTAGATGTATATTCATTTGCGTAAGCCAATGCTGGAGGGTTGGTGTTTCCGCCTGAGAGAATACCCATCAGAGTGAAATAGTTGAGGTGCATCACATAGCGTCCGATGATACCGCCAATAATAATAGGAATCATGGTGATGGCAAGTCCGTAGAGTGCCCATTCCAGTCCTTCGCTTGTGACAACAGTATCAATAAAGTCTTTACCAGCCTGTAAACCCACACAAGCAAGGAACATAGTGATACCAATCTCGCGAAGCATATTGCCCGATGTGAATGTGGCTATGTTGAGCCAATGATGCTTTGTGCCGAAATAGCCCATGAGAATGGCTATAATCATTGGACCGCCTGCAAGACCGAACTTTATAGGCTGTGGCAAACCAGGAATGATGAATGGTAGATGAGCAAGAATACAACCGAAGGTGATGCCCACGAAGATAGGAATCAAATCACCATAAGAGGCATGATGATTGCGGGCTATTACTTCTGACTCAGTGTGAGTCAAGGCATTGTCCTGACCAACAACAGTGAGAATGTCGCCGGTTTGCAAAGCAAAATTTGGAGTAGCCACATGATCAACACCATTGCGTGTCACCTTTGCAATGTTGGCATTAAAGCGTGTGCGAATATTTAATTCCTTGATAGTTTTGCCGTTGAGCTTGTTGTTGGATACAAATAATCTGCGCACCTTGTATTCGTTGTCAAACTTTGACCAGTCATAAGCAATGCTGTGTCCAAAGAGTGCCTTGACTGCATCCTCATCTTTTGGAGTGATAACAACAAGAAGTTTGTCGCCATTGTGAAGAATAGTGTTTCCTGACACGATATGACACTCGTCTTCTTCGCCATTGAAAACGATGCGGGTGATAACAAACTCGCGCTTCACAAACTGACGGATATCAGAGAGCATTTTTCCATCAATCATGCTGTTGTTAACCTCTATGGTTATCTGATGAACACTAAGTCGTTCGGTGCTTCCAAGACCTCTTAGAGCATCGTGTTCCTCTTTCTTGAGATTGATGCGGAACGCATAGCGCATAATGGCAAATGCCACGATAACGCCAATAACACCCATAGGGTAGGTAACAGCATAGCCAATGGCTATCTTTGGAGCATCATAGCCAAACACATCGGTTGTGGCTTGCTGGGCAGCACCAAGAGCAGGAGTGTTGGTAACAGCTCCAGAGAAAATACCTGCCATTGTGGTCATAGGGATGTTGCTAACAAAATGAATTATTAATGTGATAGCAACGCTACAAGCAAGCACTATCATCATTAATCCATTGAGAGCAAATCCACCTCGACGGAAAGATGCAAAGAATCCTGGCCCCACCTGTAATCCGATGGCAAACACGAAGATGATAAGTCCAAGTTCCTTGATAAAGTGGAGTAGGTTAGGTTCAAGGGTAAGTCCGAATCTGCCGAACAGAATACCAACGAACAGCACCCAAGCCAATCCTAACGATATATTTCTAAATTTAAGTTTCCCCAGTAATAACCCTATTGTCATTACCAAGGAAACTATTAAAACAGAATGGGCAACACCTCCTCCCCAATATTCGGGGAAGCCTTTAAAGAGATTAGATAATAAATCCATATTCTTATTTTGTTAAACTGTATACTTTTTATCGCACATAATGCGAAACATCTTTTTACCTTTATCTTATTTTTGGTTCTGAGTGAAAAGAGTAGTTGTTGCTCCTCTGTTTCGGGATGCAAAAGTAGTGAAATCGTTCACTTTGGCAAACAAATGAAAAATGATTCTTTCGATAACTGATATTAGAAATTCTTATATCACTAAACGCAATGTAGAGCATTGCTAAATGATAAATGATAAAGGCAGCCTCTCCCGTCCTCAATGGTCTTTACACCCCCTTCACTTCCCCCGTTCCCGGGGGACAGAAACCCCAAAAGGGAAGGAGAATTACCTGCTTGAGTTTCTTGCTTGAATAATTATGAAGAAGAACCCTAATCAGAATTTGAAATTATGAGTTACCAATTTGAAATTGGTTGCGCAAGCGCAATTACAAATTATGAGTTTTGAATTATGCTAGTAAAAATGCAACCAGTTGGTTAGCCCTTCCCTTTTGGGGAGGGATGGGAGAGGCTCTGTTTTTCTTCATTCTTCAAACCTCTAAATTCAACGTTCAAAGTTGTTAGCTTGATATCCTTTGCGAAACTTTAGTATTCCTTTCGTCAAAAAAATCGTTCATTCATCCCATTTTTTAGGAGTATGTTGCTAATTGTTTTATATTTGCAGAAAAAAGAAGTTGAAACTATTAGCATAATAATTATGGAGCAGATAGTATTGTCTTTGAAACAGCTTAGTGATAACAAATGGATGGATGCACTTTCGGATGACCGTCAGTATATGTTTGTTATACGTCCCAAGAAGGAGTGGACTTATAAGGGAAATGAGGTCTATGATATGGTGAGTGATATATCAGGCAGGTTTGTTGGTTCCACAATAGTGTTGGTGCAGAAAGAAAACTGGGTGATAGCGTGTCCAAAAATAATTTTAGAATGGTTGCCCAATCTGCAACTTATTAGTGAGGAATATCGTCTATCAGGGGTACGTATTCCGCGTATTATGGGTTTGCTACTATCTACAACCCATGTTGTTCGGAGTAAGTGGACATTCCTTATTAACGATGTAAAAGTTGCTGAAGAATGAAATATAGGGTAATTAGTGTTTGTATTGCAGTATTAGCTCTTGCTGCATTTCAACCTTTTGGTCTGCCTCTTTTTGGGTGGATGCGCTTTGTGCATCTGCTTGCATTAGGAGTTGTAGGTGTGTTGTCTTGTGCTATAACTGAAGTGTTGATAATGCTATTGGGCTATGGAAGGTCAATGGACAAGGGCATAAAGTATCTTGTTCGTCGTAATCAGTTGTTTGCACTTGTAAACACACCGCTGGTAACTTTATGTATTTGTGTTTATCGCCATTTTTTATTAAACAGCACAAGCTTCGACAACTCTCTCAACTGGCACAACTATCTTGAGACATTTATTTTTATGGCTTTCTGCTCGTTTGTAATAGGGTTATATTGGAAAAACAAATTCCGTAGTAAGTTTCTTGAAAAAGAACTGGAGGAAACTCTTCGCCTTAATTCTATTCTTGAAGAGCGCCAGCGTTTAACAGAGGAGAGAAACAGATGTGAAACTGCAGGCGCAAAGAAGCCAAATAAAGAATATCTTATCACACTTGGCGGTACCACCAAAGAAACCGTAGCCCTTGATATTCGCAATCTTCTTTATCTTGAAGCGTTGGGCAACTATGTTAAAGTGGAGTATCTTCAAGATGGAAAGGTGCAGACTCAGATGCTTCGTACCACAATAAAGCAGCTTATCGACGATTTGAGCAACTATCCTGCAATAATGCGCTGTCACAGGGCTTATGTTATAAACATCAATCAGATGGATCATGTTGACACACATTCTGCCAATTTCTTTGTAGTTGTAAAGCATTGCTTGGTTTCAATACCAGTTTCTAAGAGTTATCTGCAACAGATTAAAGAGGCTATCAAGCACCCTGCTGCTTGATTTATACATCGTTTTCAATCACAAATGTTACGTTATAACTGGTTTGTGCTCTTTCGGCAAGTGAGAGCATAAGCCCTTGTTTTAGTAATATCTGGCGTGATAGCGAAAGACCTATACCTGAACCATTGCTCTTTGTTGTGAAGAAAGGAATAAAGATTTCTCTTGCTGCATCTTCAGGGATGATATGTCCGTCGTTGCTGATTAGCAGTTTGCCGTTCCATTTTATTTGTATCTTTTTTGCTTCGGCTTCAACAGCATTTTTTATAAGGTTGATGAAAACTTGTCGAAAAAGATTTTCGTCTATTCTTAGTTCCACTTCAGGGGCAATGTCAATAAGCCATTCTAAAGTGGGGTAGAGGGTTGATATTTTGTGTGCAAACTGCAATAGATTTATGTTTGTTGGTGCAGGTTCCTGCAATTGTGTTAGTTTGCGATAGCTGTCAACAAACAGAGATAATCCCGAACTTGTGTCGTATATGGCTCTTATGCCTTCTTCGTAGGGCGATTGTTTTATTTCTGGCGTGTTTAGATAGGCTTGGCTGATGCTTTGGATAGGAGCTGTTGCATTCATAATCTCATGCGTGAGCACACGGGTGAGGCGTTGCCATGATTCCACCTCGTTGTGTGCTTCAAGTTTCTGAATGTTTCCTCCCATATCGTTTAGCACTTCCTGCAGGGCACGTTCGCCAAAGAGTAGTCCTCTTGTGGGCAATTTGAAATTGAAATCATGAAAGCGTATGGCATCTTTCATCATCTGTGCTCTGTCGCGCAGCACACATTGATGATGGTAAAACATATAACTGCAAATAAGCAATAGAACTAAAACAGAGATGACTATTATTATCATTGACTTAGTTTTCTATACAGGGTTTGACGTGTAATTCCTAATAGGTCGGCAGCTTTGGTCATATTCCCATGACAGCTATCCACAACCTTTTGCACGTGTTGTTTTTCCACCTCAACAAGTGGTGCCACTTCTTTACTTTTATCTATAGCATCCTTGAGCACACGAATGAGTTCATCGTTATCCCAAGGTTTAGTAACAAAGTCGGTAGCTCCATTTTTCAATGCCCTTACAGCCAATTTCACATCAGCATAAGCTGTTATCAGCACCACGGGAATGTTTGGGTGTCTGCGGTGAATTGTCTGTAGCCAAATCATACCGTCTTGTCCTGAGTTCACCCCAAGGGAGAAGTTCATGTCAAGGAGTATCACATCTATATCTTCCTGCTGAAGAACAGTAAGGATAGTATCAGGTTTAGATAAGGTGATGATATTCTCAAATACGCCTTTAAGGCATATTTTCACGGCAGTAAGTATAGCTGGGTTGTCGTCAACAGCCAACAAGGTATTATATTTTAAGTTCATGTGTGCAAAATTATAAAAAATGTGTATGATAATCATACAATGTGCTGTGTAAAAATCATACAATCAGTGTTTCTATGGGCTAAAGAGTGCAGAATAGAAGAAAAAGACATATACTTTTGCAACAGTTTCAAAACTTTAAACGTTATCATATTATGAACTTACTATTAAAACATCATTTAATTGCCGGATGGCGAAACATTCTGAAATACAAAGTGCAGAATATCATCTCTGTTCTTTGTTTGGCTGTAGGAATCACGGTATTCTCTGTTGTGTTGTGGCTTGTTATGGCTGCATCGAATGAAATCATCGCTGATAGTTCTTGGTTAGATATAAAGTTTTATCCAAAAGAGGCTAAAGATAGTTGTCTTGAAAGCAAGAACGATGCCGAGCATATAGCATTACTTGGCAAAATGAGAACAGTAGAAGATATTTCTTATATTTCTAATCCTCGTGCTGTTTTAGGTCGTGATAAGAAATATAAAAAAAATGTCGTATTTAGGTACGTTAGCCCTAATTGGCTTGAAAAATATAATTTCCGTTCAAGCATTACTGGAAAATATTATGGTACGTTGAAGAATAAAACTGTTCTTGCAACAGACGATGCGCTTTATAGGTATGAAAAGGACTATATTAATCTTTTTGATATAGAAATTTTAGACTCCAATCGTATCCTGAAAATAAGCGATGTTGTTAATACCGACTGGAGGGCTACAGCTATTAATGAAATTCTTATAGTCAATGATTTCTCTGAGAAAATGTCGTTTGAACAATCTGAATCTCCGAAAATAAATTTGACGTATACTATAAAGGTCAAATTAAATAAAGGAGTAACTAAAGACCAATTTCAAAAAGAATTAAGCCAGACAATGCCTGATTGCGTAGTGAAAATGGTATCATTTGATTATTATAAGCAAATTTTTATTGGCTTTATAATATTATTACTGTTGGGCTCAAGTGTGCTTGTTGTTGGTCTTTCTGGTTATCTTAAAATGCAGATACAACTGCTTTTCCTTCGTAATAGGGAAATGGTTCTTCGTAGATGTAACGGTGCAGAACCCTATCAGCAGTTTGTTTTGTTAGCATTGGAGATGTTTATCATGTTCTGTTTTGTTTTGGGCGTTACTATATTATTGTCTATTGGTGTATATGATTATGCTATGCCTAAAATAGAAAAGATAAACGATTGTGTGCATATACCATTGGGTCTTGTATTCCGTATAGAAGGTTGGATATCATTTGCCACGTTTATTTTATCAGCCTTAATCTCATGGTTTTCTACTCGTAGAGTGATGCGTATGCCATTAAGTAAGTTTGTAGGCAATAATTATGTTCCCAGAACTCGATGGAGAGATGCGCTTCAGGTAATTCAGTTTTTTATTGCTTCAGTTATCTTAAGTGTCATAATAGGGGCATTTCTGTATGTTGAATATTACGGTTTGAAATTAGGAATAGAAAACGATATAAAAGTTTATAAAGATGCTTATTTTATTCCATCTCTTGATAATTATAAACTTGAAACATTACCTAATGTAAAAAAAGTTGTACGATTTGCAGAAGTTAATGGAATGTGTGTGATTGATCCTACAGCAATGAAGATGTTGGGAACAAAAAGTATTCAGCATAAGGATTTTCCTTATGTAAATTCTAATGGAGATACTCTGCGAACACTCCCAATTCTTGTTAAGCGAGAAGAAGCTGCTATGGTATGTCGTCAGCTTAATATCCCGAATAAACCATTTGTAATTAAGCCTAAGAAACAAGAAATCCCTGTTCCTAATGGGTATGTAGCTGTGGGATATGCAACATATATTGATATCTATAAGGATGCATATGGCGTTTTCTCATACTATATGGTTCGTCCTCGATTAACGTATTCTGATTTGCAGTCTATTATACAGCAAGCAAAAAAAGATAGTACCATTTATTATTGGTCTGTAATAGCATTCCCAAAAGACGGGAAGAAAGCAGAAATGTTGGATGAGATAAAAGAACTGACTAATTGCTATGACGACAGATACTATAATAGTGTTTACGTTACTTTCTTTAAAAACCTTATGTTTATAGATCTTTTACAACAGTTATGTCTTGTTTTATTCTTTATCAGTATCGTTAGTATCGTGCTTACTGTATATTCTTCTATAACTCTCGAAACCAGAGGTAGGCAAAAGGAAGTGGCTATACGTAAAGTAAACGGGGCTAAGATGCGAGATATTATTCTGCATTTTTCTCGTCCATATATTAAGACACTTGGCTTGGCTTTTGTAATGTATTTGATATGTATGTTGTTGATTGCTAGGTTGCTGTATGTCCCTTATCATATCTGTGGAGATATAATATGTTATGTAGGCATATTCTTATTTATATCTTTAGTTACCTTCCTCACCATCTGGCAAAAGATATATAAAGTGGCAAAAACTAATCCGGCAGAGATAATTCAAAACTCATAAATGCTGCACGATGTGATATAGACGGATTATAGAGGCAATATAGAGAAATTATAAAACTGATAATTATGATACAACTGAATAATATTAAGAAAGTTTATAGCATTGAAGACGTTGAAACATGGGCACTTCGTGAGGTGAACCTTGAAATTAAAAAGGGCGAGTTTGTGGCTATTATGGGACCTTCGGGATGTGGAAAGTCAACATTGCTCAACATCCTTGGATTGATTGATAATCCAACAGAAGGTACATACATGCTAAACGAACAGGATGTTAGTATGCTTAGCGAAAGCAAGCGTACTGACATTCGCAAAGGAATGATCGGTTTTGTGTTCCAGAGTTTCAACCTTATTGATGAGCTGAATGTTTATGAAAACATAGAACTGCCGTTGCTCTATATGGGCATTTCGGCAAGCGAACGAAAAAAACGGGTTGAGGCTGTTATGGAACAATTGTCAATGTCGCATCGCAGACGGCATTATCCTCGTCAGCTCTCTGGTGGACAGCAACAGCGAGTAGCCATAGCTCGTGCAATAGTTGCCCAGCCAAGCATAATTCTTGCTGATGAGCCAACAGGAAACCTCGACTCAAAAAACAGTAAGGAAGTAATGAATATGCTTCAACAGCTTCATAAGCAAGGCACAACAATAATAATGGTTACTCACTCTCTGCACGATGCAAGCTATGCAGAGAGAATAATTAATCTCTATGACGGGCAAGTGGTAGAGCAAGTAGAACTGTAGCTTTCAGATACAATATTTCCATCTTTCAATCTTTCAATATTTAAAGCGCTCCGCGCTGAGGATGGGAGAGGCTGTTAATATGTTACAAAAGAGAAACTTATTGTAACATATTAGAAAGTAATAGTGTGATAATTGAACTATTTTTGCGATGTGATTTGCTTAAATGTGAAAAACTTATCAATAAATAATTAAAACTTAAAATTCTATGACTAAAAACAAAAAGCCTTTTTCTTTTACCAATGTAATGAAAAGTGTGGTGCTTGCTGCGACTATTGTTGCTGCAATAATGCCATGCAAGGCAAGTGCACAGAACAATTTCACTATTGACGGAACAGTATCGCCTGGTTTGCGTGATGTGAAGTATTACATCTATTATTCTAACCATCCTCATGAGCTGGGCGAACTAACAGATTCTGTTGATGTAAAGCAAGGAAAGTTTAGCTATGCTGCTCATCTTGATGTTCCACGATTCATTAATCTGCGTGCCATTTTTGACGACGGATCACTCTGTTCTGCATGGGTGAACACAGTGGCTGTTCCTAATCAAACGTTAAAGCTCACTGTTAAGAATGGTTTCTTTGATGCTGATGGAAGTGAATTCTATCGACAGATGGATGAAGCTGACAAATTCTATGAAGCATGTATCAAGCCTCTAGAAGACCTTGGTGAACAGATACAGAAAGTACAGGCGATAGAGGATGAAGCAGAACGCTCACGCAAGGAAAACGAAATGTTAGAAATAGCTACTGCTGTTAATGAGAAGTATAGGGACTCTATGCTTGAATATATCAAGGAGAATAATGACAAGCCCGGTGCAATGATTCGTCTGTGTATGAGTAGTTTTCAAGACGTCTATAAATATGTTCGTAATTCTGTAAGAAAAGAGTATATTGACCCTCTCTTTGCTGAAGTGATTAAACAGATGGAAGAACAGAAAGAGCATAAGAAACAGTTGGAAGAAGTGGCAAAGGAAACATCTGAAGGCTGTATGTATAAGGATATAGAAGTGGAATATAATGGCAAAAAACAACGACTTTCCGATTATGTGGGCAAAGGGAAATATGTATTGGTTGACTTCTGGGCAAGTTGGTGTGGACCTTGCCGTAAAGAAATACCAAACTTAAAGGCTGCCGCTAAGAAATATGCCAAGAAACTCACCGTTGTAGGTGTTGCCACATGGGATAAACCAGAGGATACAAAGAAAGCGATAAAGGAACTTGGAATAGAATATCCTCAAATTCTTAATGCCCAACAAATAGGCTCTGATGCCTATGGCATAATTGGAGTCCCCGAAATACTGCTCATCTCTCCTGATGGCAAGATTGTTGCTCGTGGCTTGCGTGGCAAGCAGATTGATGACGTAATAGCTGAACAGTTGAAATAAAAAAGCGCCTTGTTAGGCGCTTTTTTTGTGCAAAACTTTAAATATTGTGTGTGGATTGTAATTACAAGTTTTGATTTATTATAAAGGCGCTGTCAATTTTTATTTAACGTAGCGTGCCTGCGCATTCCTTCGAGATTCCTCCTAAATGCCTCCGAGATGGTTTCGAGATGATTTCGCCCCGTTTTGTTAATCTTTTTTCTAAGGTAATGTTGAATCGAAGAGTTTCTGACAGACGAAAAGTAATCAATAGATTCTTTTTTATAAGCAAGAAAGAAAATGGGAGCGAAGGGAGATGTCTCATTCTGAGCCATTGTCAAGTTTGATGTTTGGCTTTAAGAAAGCAAGCTTTCTCAAGCCATCATCAACCTTAACCTCCTCCTTTAGAGGATACCTCCCTTCACTCCCTTGGAAAATGTAGCGCTGATGCGCCATTGCACAAT
>DGRY01000100.1 GCA_002391185.1 Prevotella sp. UBA4376 | reverse complement strand
ACATTGATGAATCCATGGAAGTCGGTTGAGAGAGCTGTTACATAAAGGTCGCCCATAGAGCCACCCTCTGTTATCATGTTCTTCACATTACCTAAGCTCACATAATCAAAATGATCTTGTGAAACGGTAATACCATTGTCGAGAGTTGTTGGTTTGAGAAGTTTCGAAACCTTGTTGCGGTTGAGCGAATAAGTAAGAGTAGAGCTCCAGTCAACAGGACCAAGAGGCTGATTCAAGGTGAGACTCACCTCAATACCCTTATTATCAATCTGTCCACCGTTGATATTGATTGAGCTGTAACCCGATGTACTTGACAAAGGTGGAGTAAAGAACTGGTGGTATGTTGATGTCTTATACAAAGACACATTCAAGTTAATTTTGTTA
Organism: Prevotella sp. UBA4376; assembly: GCA_002391185.1. Lineage (GTDB taxonomy): Bacteria > Bacteroidota > Bacteroidia > Bacteroidales > Bacteroidaceae > Prevotella. The sequence continues at coordinate 29,361 of DGRY01000100.1, read as the reverse complement.
CCCCAAAGATGTGACTCCATACCAATTTCCCATGCCTTTGTACGCTCTGCCGTGATGTCAGGGTTCGGATAAGTAGTAGTTGTTGTTGGAGTTGAAGACTCCAACGGATAGGTTTGAGCCGCAGCATAAGGCCTTGGAGCATTACCAACCTCAGAATAGCTTCCACGAAGCTTCAGGAACGAAAGCACATTGTTCTTCATTCCAGGAATAAGCTCGGTAAGAATAGTTGTAATACCTACCGAAGGATATGCCAACGAATTGCTCTTTGTGTATGCCAACCCCGAAGCCCAGTCAATACGACCAGTTAAGTCGAGATATAGCTTGCTCTGCCAACCTAACTGAGCTGTTGCAAAGATAGACTGAACCTGCTCGTGTCTTCTAATCTCGTCAGGCTTAATACTTGCAATATTCAAACCTCTAAACGAGAACAGATTGGCAACAGAATTCAAATTGCCACCAACGCTAAAATACTTGTAGTCAATATCCTTAATACTTGCACCAATGTTTGCTGAGAGAGAGAAATCACCAAAATACTTGTCGATATTCAAAATAGCATCGCCATAGAGCTGGCGTGTTGTATCATCGTTTTTCTGATAATAACCATATTTCTCAGCAAAAATACCATCGGTAGAAGCAGAGTATTTCTTCTCATAAAGACCTGATGCATAATCCATCTTGGCACGAGCACCAAATGTGATGCCCTTAGCTATCTCGTAGTTCAAACCAGCCGAAATCATGAAACGATTCTTGTGGTTTGTAAAGTTATCACGGTTGGTAATCCAGTAAGGATTCTGCATAGCCATACCCTGGTTGCCCCATGGCCAATACTGAGTCTTGAAACCACGACTCTCGTCATACATCTCGTAAAGCTGATAGGTTTCGAGGCTGTAGCTTGGCGACATAAGATAAACAGGTATAAGAGGGTTCATATACTGACCTTCTGCCACCATGTTGTTCTCCTTAACATTCATATACATAGCACTCAAATCCATCTTCAACTTATCGTTGAGCATGCTTGTGCTGTTGCGGATAGCAAAGTTATAACGGTCAAGAGTGTTGTTGTTTATGATACCCTCGGCATTTGTTGAAGCCAAAGAAATAAAGGTCTGGTTCTTATCGGTACCTGTTGACAGAGTTACCGAGTTGCCCACATTATAACCCGTCTGGAAGAAATCAAGCGGATTATAGCTGCTTGGAGAGCCCAGTTTGTCGCCCCAGCTCTTGAACTCGCCATTGGCAGCACCGTAAGTGTTCTGGAACTCAGGAGTAACAAATGGAGAGAAGAAACTTGTGTTATTAGAATATGTAACACGTGTGCGACCTTGCTCACCACGCTTAGTATTAATCATGATAACACCATTCTGAGCTTCACTACCATAAAGAGCCGAAGCCGCTGCACCAGAGAGAACTGACACGCTCTCAATATCTTCAGGGTTAATCATTGAAGCACCATCACCACTCTGTCCCAAACCTGAATATAAATCAGAAGGCTGCAATGTCTGTAGTTGAGGCATTGGAATACCGTCGATGACATACAACGCATTGTTGTTATTGCTGATAGACTTGACACCACGCATAACAACCTTAACGCCACCGCCGATACCCGATGCACTGCTGTTAATCTCAACACCAGCCACTTTACCGCTAAGGGCATTCATAAAGTTGGCATCCTTAACACCAGTAATATCGTTGCTGGTCACCTGCTGCACATTGTAAGAAAGCGCCTTTGACTCTTTCTTGATACCGAGAGCAGTAACAACCACCTCGTTAAGCTGTTCAGAGTTCTCAGCCAAACGGATAGTAAGGTCGCGAGAATCAGCCGACACCTCTCTATCCGAATAACCAAGATACGAAATCAAAAGAGTGCTACCCTCCGACACGCTGAACGTAAAGTTACCATCAAGGTCAGAAACAGTAGCATTCTTAGTGCCCTTTTCCTTGATGGTAGCGCCAATAACAGGCTCACCCTTCTCATCGAGAATAGTTCCAGTCACCTTGCGTCTGCCCTTAGGCTGCTGATTAACGGTAGTCTTTGGTTTTGTTGCCTGACGGCGACGAATAGTAATCATACGGTTATCAACCTGATAATCCAACTCATCGCCCAGAATCTCACGCAACACTTCCTTTACAGGAGTTGATTTAAAGTTAGCTGTAATCTTACGGTTGGCATTCACCTCATCAACCTTGTAGATTACCGACAGCTTAGTCTGTCGCTCCACTTCCTTAAGCACGCTTTTCAACGGTACATTGCGAAAGCTCTTTGTAACACTCTGTGCATTCACAGTCATAGCGCTCACACACATCAATGCAACAAAAAAAGCCTTTAGCAATTTTGTTTGCTTTAAATTCATGGTTACACTTTTTAATTATTATTGTTTGTTAGTTATGAAAATTCCACTTCGGTTTAAGTTTTTACTTCGATTTAGGTCGTTTCCATTATTGTAACAATTTAAAAGCAATATACCCTCCCCCGCCCCCACAAAAGCTTCACAATGAGGAGTAAAAAATGAGGAATAAGTAATAAAAAAACATTTATTATAGTTTTTCCTGCTAAACATTATCGTATTAAATAAATAATTATTACTTTTGTAAAGCAAAATGAATAATGCCCCAAATTAACGAGTTACAAGTTAACAGTTAACACACGGAAAACAAATAAATCTTAATGAAATGATAAACAAGTGGAAACTAAACAATTTTAAGTCGATAGGCAACGAACAAGAGTTTACTTTTCGTCCATTGACTATTTTTACAGGAGCCAATAGTTCAGGAAAAAGCACCGTTCTACAAAGTATTCTTTTAATCACTCAAACCTTGCAAGACCCAATCTCTTCACGTTCTATAGTTCTCAATGGCGGCATCAAGAAATTCGGTTCTTACAATGATATTGTAAACGAACGTGATATCAAAAAAAATATCACATTTGGTTTTGAACTAAGCGATTATAATGATATACACCAAACAAAAGAGCCCTTTTGGGATTTTGACTTTAGCTCAAAAATAAAATGCGAATTTACTATAAAATCCAATAAACCTAAAAACGTAGAAGATATTCATCCCTTTCTTGACAAAACTATTGTTTCTTACAATGAAGACAATCAGTTCACAATATCAAAACGCAATAAAAAAGCCTTAAAAAATGCAATTAGTATTTTTACAAAAATTCAAAATAAAGTTGACGATAGCATATTACAATATAGCATCAAAGAAAAAGGACACTTTCTAGGATGGGGATATTCTTCTGATGTTAAAGGAAAAAACCTTGGCGTTTCACTTCAACATTTTCTTCCAGGAAGCATTTATGAATATGTAAATCAAAAAGATCTCTTAAAATTTTGGTTAAATAATCTATTAGATACAAGTCCAAGAACAAATAGATATTTCGCATTCTCAAGAAATAGACATTACGAACTAATTCAACTAGAAAAAGTTATTGCAGAAGAAGCAATAAATATCGCAAAAGAAATAAACGAAAAAAGGCCAGATCTAAGCGAAAATTCATTTATTTCTAAATTTATCGAATCTAAAGACCTGAAAGATTTTGGAAATATATTTAAAAGACTAAATATTGACAAGAATGACAAGAATATATACATAACTAGGTTGAACAATGTGATAGATTTACAACCTGAACAATACATTTTACGTGAAGTACGTCCTTGTTTTCGTGATGGAATCATGAAATTAAATGATCAGTTTCAAAACAAGATAAAATATCTTGGGCCGCTTCGCGAAGAACCAAAAGCACTATATCCTTTAGCAAATGGTTTATCATCAACCGACGTGGGACTAAAGGGTGAGAATACAGCTGCTGTATTTGAAAATAACAAAAACAAAAAAATCACCTATGTTGATCCTGCCGACATTGACAATTCTGATAAACCTTTAACCAAACGAGAAGATACATTAGAAGTTGCAATAGGGAAATGGCTAAAATATCTTGGAGTCGCTAATGATATCATTACCGATGATAAAGGAAAATTTGGTCATGATATGAAAATTATTACAGACAAAAAGAATCGACAGCAAGATTTAACCCATGTGGGCGTTGGCGTTAGCCAGGTTCTTCCCATTCTTGTAATGTCACTTCTCGCAGAAGAAGAAGAAGATGTTTTGATTATGGAACAGCCAGAATTGCATTTGCATCCAAAGGTACAAACTCGCTTAGCTGACTTCTTCATCACAATGATTGCACTTAAAAAGCAATGCTTGATTGAAACTCATAGCGAATATCTTATCAATAGACTACGCTATTTTGTAGCAATAGCTAATGATTCCAAAATAGCTGACGACACTATGATTTATTTCGTGGAGAAAGACAAGCAGACTGGTTGCTCAAAATATCGTGAGGTCACAATAAACAAATATGGTGTTATCGAAGACTGGCCTGACGGTTTCTTTGATGAAAGCGAACGCATAGCCTCAGAAATATTGAAAGCAGGAATGGAAAAAAGAAGAAAAGAAGAATACGACGACTACGAAGAGGAATAGCAAAAATGAAATATGTTATAGACCCTATGCTTTTCGCACTTAAAAAAGATTTCAGCGAAAAAGAATTCATACAGTTCGTAAATATGGTTTTATTATGGGATAACTGGCTTGAATTATATCCTAATGATGTATTTATGTTGTCTGATAGCGAAAACATATTAGCATCGGCATCATGCTACCCTATATACAACGTATTTAATGAACTAAAAACAAAATATAAGATCAACCATGTAGCAAGCAAAGATCTAAACAAAGCTATACAAAATATATTCTACAAATCAAATAAAATAGATTGTAAAAAGATGGATGGAAATTTTATAATAATTTCCACAGATTATAAATGCAATCCAACTGATAAGAATTGTAAAAAGTTGCTTTGGTTTCTTTTTTGTCAATGCAAGGCTAATGGTGAAAAGCCCGAAAAGTATGTATTGTTCAGCAAAAACATAACAGACGATACAACCTTCAAAGTGAAATATCAGTTTATCAACGAAAGTATTGGTGATTTTGTTGAAAAGCAAGAAGAAATAAATGTTTATTGCAAAAAATCGCTTCCAGCTTTCTTTAAATGCGATGATGCAACAAATATCATTTTACGGCAAGCTAAAACCAAAAACGATGTTGATTTGGCAGTAAGAGTTGCAACATACAAAAATGGTAATTTAAAAAGAGTTGCAGATTGTATAGATAAGAAAAAGTATAACTTTATAATTCAAAAGTCTTTCTTTAGCGACCTCACAGCTACACATTATCAAACAAACATCTCTTTGCAAAATAGTATAATGGAAGCAATGAGCCACACGCTCTTGAATTTGAACATGGGAAAACGTGAAGACTTCCGTATTGATGCTGGCGGAAATTCACCTCAAAAACATCATGGCGAATACTACGCATGGAGAAGATATGTAACTTACAACACCAAGATGCAATACTGGCAAAAAGAAAACAGGTATAAATTCGCTAGTATTAATACTCATAATGAATTTAAGTGTTGCTGGGAAGATTATGAAGATGATTAAATACCATCTTTACAAAAAGAATTTCGTAGTTACACGTTAACAGTTAACATCCCTCTTTATGAAACAATTAAAGGGGGATGTTTTTGTAATAAAGCCGTTGATTATCAGTAACAACAATTGTACGTTTAATATATAAATAAAATTAAAAAAGTGTGGCAAAATGATAAACATAATGGATATTTTTGTATTTTTGCCACAGCATTTATGGAAACAAGACGAGTATTATGAAATCAATTATTGGCAGAAATCTAACAACATTTCGTAAAGCAAACAATTTTAATCAAGATCAAGTGGCTTCTTTTTTGGGAATCACTCGTTCGGCATATTCAAACTATGAACTGGGTATGCGCGAGCCTTCTATTGATATTCTTGAAAAAGCGGCATCGTTGTTTGGATGCGAGCTGAGTACGTTTTTTGAAGAAGACGAAAAGGCTGTAAATAATATGTTAGTTGGTGCTTTCCGCATTGATTCTCTTAACCAACATGACATGAATGAAATCGCTGATTTCAAGAAGATTGTTATGAACTACCTTAAAATGGAAAAACTATTGAGCAAATGAAAGCAAAACTAATACCACACGAAATTATCGAGGACATTGCAAGCAAACAAAGAGTTGAATGGGGACTGAGCGAAACAGAACCCATCAACGTTAAGACAATACTTCGAAAACTAAATATTCTAACCATATATCGTCCTTTGTCAATGGACTCTTGCGGTGTGTCACTAATGACTGCTGACAAGACTAAGCGTTTCATGCTCATAAACTCAAATTGCCCACGTGGCCGTCAGCATTTTACTATTGCCCACGAGCTTTTTCATCTGTTTGTTGATGAGAATCCAGAACCACATATCTGCAAGGAATATGGAGAAAAAGACAACAATGAAAAGAATGCCGATATGTTTGCCTCATGCCTTCTGATGCCCAAAAGAGGAATACTTGCAAATTGTCCCAACGATGAAATAAAAGGAAGAAATGTGTCTGTTGCTACAATATTAAAGCTTGAGCAGCTGTTTGGTGTTTCGCATCAAGCTCTTGTGTACAGACTAAAGCGACTAAAACTTATATCTGAAACCCAACTGCAAGATTTGTTAAAAGCAAATATAAAACTATTAGCTGAGCAATATGGTATAGAAAAGATTCTGTATGAACCAGGCAACGAAGGTGTTATCATTGGCGATTATGGCACAAAGGCTCGCTTGCTGTTTGAAAACGAAAAAATTTCAGAAGGTCATTACAACGAACTAATGAATACCATAGGCTATGGAAAGAATTAAAATTGTGGTTGATGCAGATGTATTGATTCATTTTTCGGAAGTCAACTACCTTGCACTATTACCTAATATTTTCACAGAATACGATTACGTTGTTCTTAGCACGGTTTATAATGAAATAAAATCGGTAAAAACGACACTCGACAAAGTATGCCAGCTAAGAAAGAATATTTCTGTTAACGAGTTCAGACCTACGGGTGAAATGATGCGCGAATATGCGATACTGACAAGCACATACGGTAAAGGAGAAAGTGCTTGTATGGCTTATTGCAGGTTTACACATAATGTTGTTGGCAGCAGTAATCTTAAAGATATCAAAGACTATTGCAATGAAAACAAAATTACCTATCTCACAACTCTTGATTTTTTGTATTATGCATGGCAGAGAGGAAAACTATCCGAAAAGGAAGTGGATGATGCCATTGAAGAACTAATAAGCAAAAATCACAAAGTTCCACGTACAAAGATAAAGGAATACACTCCTACTGCTCAACTATAAGACATATAAAACATCCTTTCTCCACATAATGAAAAGAGAAAGGATGTTTTGCTATTTAGACGCCTTCAAGAGTGGTTATTTCCAATGTTTTATAGCTGGCATATCCTTCATGTGTTCATCGGATATTACAAGACTTATGCCCTCTTTCCGCTCCATACACTTTGTTACACGGTCAACAAGATTCTCGTAAATCTCCCTACCCTTATACATCACACCTGGAATTAACGGCAATCCAATGATTATATTACTGGTTCGAGCAGCATCCTTCCAACTATTGCCAAGAACAATGGCTATATGAGTGTTTTGCAGCGGATGCTTGCTCCCTTTCGGAGCTTCGGTGTATAGAAAAATATCCTGCTTACGAGCTGAATGTTTTGCTATGCGAACTGCATATTTTCCCTTTATAAGCATGTGAGCCGTTGACTCTAAAGTGAAAGCCACATGCGAACCATTTATACGAAACTCACTAAGTGTATAAAGTGAATTTGTGCGTATTCTTGAAATTGTTACTATCATTTTATTTTACTATTTGAATTAATATATTTAATATAATACTCACTAAAGTCTTTGCAGTCGGGGGGAAGGGAGTGGCGGAAAAGCTCAGCCTCTCCAGGAGCCTCTCCCCGTCCCTCCCCAAAGGGGGAGGGTGAACAAACAGATTGAGAAAGCTGCTCCTTTAGTTGTAGGAATAGGCGCTCGCCTGGTACATCTTGGTCGGGATACATGTGGAAATGAGCCTCTCCCCGTCCCTCCCCGGTGGGGAAGGGGGAACTATCTGCTTGAAATATGCTTTTTAACAGCTTGATGTTTTGTTCTGTCAGCAGGGTTGCTGAGGGGATTGCTATTGCCTTGTGCCCTGAGGACAGGAGTGCCCAGCAGTCGGAGCAGCCCTCGGCAATATACAGGGGTTCGCCTGGCTTCAAGAGTTTTAAGACTGGCAGGTTGTATATGCCGCATTTGCTTCCTTTTGGGAAGCAAAATCTTGGCTCACCCTTCAGCTTGTCGTCCCCAGTTGGTACTCCCTTCCCCACCGGGGAGGGCTGGGGAGAGGCTTTTAGGTTTCTGTTTTGAATACCCGTCAGCTCTCCGTTTTGGTCGAAATAGGGTATCTGTAGCCATGGTGTGCCGTAGCGGTCGGTCCACGATGTGAGGCGGCACCAGCTTACTACTCGTGGATCGAGTTTGCGCTCGGTGAAAAGGAAATGGCGTGCGGCATCGTTAAGAAATGGATGCTCGAAGAAGCGGAGGTATTTCTCGGGATTGAAGGCACACTCTTTTTCTTCTTTCTCACTGGGCTTGTATTCCGTGAGTATGATGTTGTTTTCGTTGGCAAGCCATTGACAAGCATCCAGAAAGTCTTTCCCAAGATAACGCATCACAAGGTCTATCACACCTCCATGAGCGCCACACACGAAGCATCGGAACGTGTTGTTGCGCCTGTTATACGACAAGCTTGGATGGTGGTCGGCATGAAAAGGGCACAGGCTCTTGTGGCGACTCACCCTTAACCCTATTCGCTCGGCGACCCCCTCAATAGGTAGGTCGCGGAGCTTTTGCAATTCGTATCTATCCATACTAATAGTTCTTTTCAAACATATCCACATTCTTGTCGGGCTGATGAATAAGTTTGGCACGCTTCCACTTTGAAATAAACACACGAGCTGGAGTTGAGAGAGAAAGCTTCACTATGAGCTCTCGCAGCTGATCGCGACTGAACTGCTTAGGCAACTGGTCGTAAAGTGGCACACGATGCTGCTCGTCACCTTCCTCGTTCTTCTGCATCTCCTCGAAACGCTTTCCCCAACGTGAGAGCAATCCATCAAGGATATACTGTGCCATGAACCAATAAAACTTCACTATATGCTTCTGTACAGCTGCGTCTTCGTTCCATAGATGATAACATATTGTAGCCATACGGAAAGCTGATACCGATGCACGCTTATAGAAACAATTGAGGGCGCGTGAACCTGTCTTCAGCACTCGGTTTCGCTGCTGCTGACACCACTTTCTTACCTCGCCATCGAGCCAATGCATATCAACCTCATGTACAGGCTGAAGCCCACCATTATCATCGTAGGTTTCGTGCATAAGTCTATCTACTGTTTGCTGGATAACAAGCTGATTGTCGGCTGAGATAGGACGAAAAACAGGTGCATCGTCACCCATGAGGTCACCAAGGTCTGAAATTACATGACGTGTAACATTACCACCCTCAATGGAACGCTTGTCCATGTACTCATCCAATGCAGCTGGAGTGGAACAATACAAACTGCACCAAATAATGTCAACCATAGCGCAATACGACTCACTGCTGTTGGTATCGGTAGAGAACGACGCTCCAAGATCATAAGCAAGGCGCCCTATGGTGCGAAGGTCGGAATAGGCTTTACGATTACCCTCGGCCATAGTAGCAAGCTCTTCCGAAAAGAGCATAAAGGCAAGCGGTTCGCCATACTTGCGTAAAAACATATCGGCACGCTTCACAAGTTTTGCACGAGTGATGTTCTGAAGGCATCGCACATCGGTTATTGGCTCATCGGGCAACTGCTTGTTCTTTGCCTGAGTCTTCTTCAACTCATTGTAGGCCTGCTCTTGTCGGCGTAGCTCCTGATCACGAAGAAGAAGCGGTGCCATAAGCTGCTTTACAATAGGACGAGTGAACGATTTTCCGTCGCCAGGATTACCCACTATGATAACCTGAAGCAAAAGAGCATGAAGCTCGAGATCGTAAACATACTTCACTCTGAGTCGTGTGCCCAACGCACAAAGACAGCAAAGAGCAGTAAGAATTGTAGGAATGCGAAACGATTCAGGAGCTGCCTCCCAATAAATGCGCAGGACCGGTGGAAGGTCCTTTGCATTAATTGTTGGAACTGTAATAAACTTCTTTGTCATAACTAATCGATAATACTAAGTGCTGAACAAATTTCTGAATACACACCAAAAGCAAAATTCTCTCGATTAAGCTTTCTCTTCATTGACTTGATGTAACACTGGTAACGACCGTTAGACATGCGTACCATAGAAACAAACTTTCCATCGAAGAGCTTAGGGTTGCGTGGTGCTCTGCCCCTGCGAACCGCTTCCTCAAAACGAAAGCTTCCATCTGATGGATTTACTGAAAGCACACCTGTTGATGTTGCCTTGTTTGCCGACTCCTCACTCTGCATGATGCAAGTGAGATTTACTTTTGAAAAATTCTTTCGAACCATATTTTTAAAATATTTTACCGCACACGACATTGTGATTGGCTTACACTATTCGGGTGCAACAAGGCATTTTCTCGGCTAACATCTCGGCTAACAATAAGGTTATTACAAGCTATTAATAATCATCATTCTAACCAACCATCATATAATAGCAGAAAAAAAACAAAAAAAAATCCTCCCAAGCAGAGATTACTGCCGAGGAGGAAAACTCAACGCGTTCTAATTTCGGAATTCAGAGGTTAGCTTTCGTAAGCATCATAACGCACATCGCTAAACATTTCATTGATGTCGTCTGAATAATCTGTGTCACTCTTCATGGTATCATCATGCGAAGAATAACAATTTGCATCCGATGGATCAATTTGCAAAATACTACGACAACGCTCTATTACAGCCTGCGCCTTCTTGCCAAAAAATCCACCCTTTAAGCCTGTAACATACTTACCATCTGGGTAAACAAAATGACTCTCGATAACCTGAATGTAACGATAGCCATCAGGGCAAGTTATAAAACCAAACTCTATCATCATTCTGAAGAGTTCGCGAAGAATACCCTTACCCTTACACGGATTCCATACAACACGACACTTGCTGCTACGCCCTGAAAATAGATCTATAAAATCATCAGGATTACTATCGCTCATTATCAACTGCTCTCTTTCGAGAGTGTGAAACAACAACAGCAAATGATGTTTGCTTACACCTGCACAACGACCGAAAGTAACCTTCAAAGGCACAAAAGCAGTACGAGCACGAGGCTGCTTGCGACGATGCACAACAGAATTGTCACCGCTAATCTTTGGCAATGCCGTCACCGGATAAATAAAAGCCACATAAGCAGGAGCCTGTGAGCCATCCGAAGACAACACCTTGGCAACAAGAGAGTTTACAGCACTTGGACTTGGCATAGCCTGTCCGAAATTTGAATCTAAAATTTCTAAATTTATCATTTGAAAAAAATATTAAATTTAATCGGATCTTATGATACCGACGCATTTAACATTTTCTTTTCTAATGACAGAATTTGCTTTTTTACATAAGTCAATTTGTTTCATATATCTTGATTTTTTAAATTAAAACATCAATACTACTGCAATCTGCATGCCAACGTTAACTGTTAACACGTAACTCTACATGTTATGACAACAAGACACAGCATCTGCCAAAGAAAACTGACATAATGACAACCTATCACATAATAACTGACAAAAACACATTTCTAATATAAACTATTTTCTATATATAATAAGGTTCGCGCGAGCCAATAAAAGAGGAATACAACACAATTAACGAGTTACATGGTAACAGTTAACACCTATTACAAAACACCGTTAACTGTTAACGCGAAACTCGATAATTTCACAAAACTAAAAACAACCCTTTTTAACAAAAGTACAAATTTCTCTTCTATGAGGTTAGATTATAAGGAAAGTTGGATAAGCAATCAAATTCATGCGTATCTTTGCATTGTGATTAGGAGGCAATTAGGACTCATATAGGAGACGTCTCGAAGCACGGCGCACGCCAAGCGTGCTAAATGATAAATGACAAATGATAAATGATAAAGAGAGCGCATAGCGCTTTCAATGTTAACCTTAAATCCCTGCTCACCCTTCAGCAGTTATAACCCTCCCCTCACGAGGGGAGTTAGGAGGGGTCTAATATGGCAAAAATTACACCTATCGATGTCATCAAGGGCATCAGCGGAAAGTACGGTAGCGGGTCAAGCGATTATTTCGCTACCAACAAGTCGAGCAACCAAATCCATCTCGCAAAGTATCAGAACAAGCCAACTGGCGAACCAACTGCCAGCCAGCGTGAAACTATCAAGAAGTTCACCGAGCAGGCAAAGCAGGCATCAGCATGGCTTCGTAGTAATCATCCATCAGCCGAGAACGGTGCTAAGGGCACAAAGGCGTATCAGGTTGCGCAGGCACTAAAGCGCCAGTTGCATCTCTCAAATGTGCGCCAGATTGTTATCAAGTACATGGACGAGGAGGGAAATGTGAAGTTGCCAACCTCACCCCAGCCCTCTCAGGAAACCTCACCCCAACCCTCTCCAGAAGGAGAGGGAGAGCAGACAGGAAATGGTGGCAGCACCAACCCAACTCCAAACCCATCAACCGGAGGCGACGACAACGGCGGCGAGGAAGGTCCTTCCCTCTAAAGACCCTACCCATCCTCAATGGTCTTTATACCCCCTTCGCGTTACTTCCCTTTGGTCAGTGGGTCTTCGACAAATCTCCCCCGTTCCCGGGGGACAGAACCCCCTCGTGAGGGAAGGAGTCGTTTAAGCTCAAATTAATTGTTTAACTTTAAAAAAAATCCTCTCTAACCACTTGCTAAGTTCATTAATACTAACTAATTCTGTCAGCAGCTAATGAGCGAAGCGAGGCACTCTCCCAGAAGGGGAGAGCGGGGAGAGAGGTTGGTAACTTATGAAAAAGGAAACTTGGAAAATGATTATTCAGTTGGTGATTTCTGTTCTCACCGCAGTAGCTACCACGCTTGGTGTGACAAGCTGCATGTGATTGCGCAATGCTAAGCATTGCTAAATGATAAATGATAAATGATAAACGATAAATGACAAAGGATAAATGTTAAAGGGCAGCACTTGCTGCCCTGATTTTTTTCACAGTTTTATTTGGTATAAACATAAATTATACTTACTTTTGCATTAATAACTTTTATCAATACCTCATAATGCGCGATTTCTTGGATAAAACACTTTTACTTGAGGAAATACACAATGGTAGCGAAAAGGCATTCAAATACCTTTTTTCTACTTATTACCCACGATTGCGCAATTTTGCATCACATTTTATTTCTGACACCGATGCCGTTGACGATATCATTCAGGATGCTTTTATGCAACTATGGAAACATCATGAAACGATAGAACCAATATCGATACAATCGCTTATATTTACAATGGTTAGAAATGGCTGTTTAAATTATCTTAAACATCAGGCCATAGAACACGACTACCAAACTTATACAGAAAACAGAATAGCCGGAAACGAGCAACTCTATTATAGTGATATGCTTGAAAATCCCGATCAAGAGCTTATGATGAAGGAGTTGCAGGAACATATCAACACTATTCTTGCAAAACTGCCAGAACGCTCACGCGAAGTTTTTCTGCTGAGCAGACACGAAGGGTTGAAAAACAGGGAGATAGCTGAAAAGCTGAACATATCAATAAAAGTGGTGGAACGCCACATTAGCAAGGCATTAAACCTGTTTCGCTCGTCGCTATCGGCAGAAATGGCATTGTATGCCGATTTAATTTTATTCATTACACTTGCTGAATAGCAATTTTCTCGCTACTTTTGCAACACAAAAGTATTAATTATCAATCAAAAAAAATATGAAAGCAATAAGCACTAACAATGCCCCTGCAGCTATTGGACCATATAGCCAGGCTATCGAAGTAAACGGTTTTGTGTATGCATCAGGCCAGCTACCTATCGACCCAGCAACAGGTGTGTTTCCTGATGGTGGAATAAAAGAGCAGACAGCACAATCTATCAAGAATGCACAGATGATTCTTGAAGCTGCTGGTACTGATTTGAAACATGTTGTGAAAACAACAGTTTACCTTGCAAACATGAGCGACTTTGCAGCTATGAACGAAGTGTATTCACAGTTTTTCTCAGAGCCTTTCCCTGCACGCTCGGCAGTAGCTGTAAAGGACTTGCCTAAGGGAGCTCTTGTTGAAGTAGAGGTGGTGGCAGCTCCTTAGCATTGCGTAGCAATGCTTTTGAACTTTGAAGTTTGAAATTTGAAGTTTCGAAAGTGAATATTTACTCTAAAATATTATCAAGAATTAGAGACGAGTTGATGAGAGCTTTGCTCGAATAATTAGAGACATCTATGATATTTTTTTTATCAAGAATTAGAGAATTAGAGAATTTTTAGGCTAACGCCCCTATGTTTCTAATTAATTCTACTTGAATTCATAAGAATTATAAGACCATGCAAAGGCGCAAGCCAATTCTCAAATTCTTAAATTCTTGATAAGAGATAAACTTACGAAACTTGAATGAATAATAAAAAATCAGCGAATTCTTTGGTTATGCCATTGATTCGCTGATTTTGCTATGACTGATGGTAAGTTCCTGAGTTCGAACTCATAAACTTACGAACTATTTTACGTTCCCTACCTTAACAAGGTATTCGGCAATCTGAACAGCATTGAGGGCTGCTCCCTTGCGAATCTGGTCGCCTGTGAGCCAAAGGGTGTTGCTGTTATCATCTGCAAGATCTTTACGGATACGACCAACGTAAACATCGTCCTTACCAGCACTCTCTAAAGGCATTGGATAAACATAGTTCTGTGGATCGTCAACAACAGTAACGCCTGGAGCTGCATTCAAAGCCTCACGAATGGCTGCAACGCTTACAGGCTTCTCGGTTTCAAACCACACACTCTCTGAATGAGAACGAAGCGAAGAAACACGAACACATGTGGCACTTGTGCGAACATCGCTGTGCATAATCTTGCGAGTTTCGTTAAACATCTTCATCTCTTCCTTAGTATAGTCGTTTTCAGTCATCTTATCAATCTGTGGAATCACATTGTAAGCCAACTGGTGTGGGAACTTCTCAATGGTTTTTGCTTCGCCTGTTTCAACAATCTCTTTATACTGCTGCTGCAATTCTGCCATAGCAACAGCTCCTGCTCCTGATGCACTTTGATAAGAAGAAACATGAATCTTCTTGATGTGGCTGATTTTATCAATAGGATTAAGCACTACTACCATCATAATGGTGGTGCAGTTAGGATTGGCAATAATGCCTCGTGGGCGAACCAAAGCATCTTCTGGATTGATTTCAGGAACTACCAATGGCACATCGTTATCCATACGGAACTGTGAACTGTTGTCAATCATCACGCAACCGTACTTAGTGATTGTTTCGGCAAACTCGGCAGAAGTGCCACCGCCAGCAGAAACAAAGGCGATATCAATATCCTTAAAGTCGTCATTATGCTGAAGCTCTTTCACTGTGAGTTCCTTTCCCTTAAAAGTGTATTTTCGGCCAGCACTACGTTTACTTCCAAACAATACTAATTCGTCCATAGGGAAATTTCTCTGATCGAGGATGCGCAGGAACTCCTGTCCTACCGCTCCACTTGCTCCAACAATAGCTACTTTCATAATCTTTTATTTAATTGTTCAAACATGAATTGGTTGCAAAAATACAACTTTTTCGCGAATTACGATAACAAAATGCAATATTATTAGTGATTGAGGTTACAATAACACACACATTCCCCTTCATAAGGGAAGGGAGATATGAAGGCCATCTTCTTCTATGGTGATGGCATGTTTCTTATATAGGTCGCCAATAGCTTTCTTAAAAACTTTCTTGCTTACATGAAAAAGGCGCTTGATGTCCTCAGGATCGCTCTTGTCGCCCAAGGCACAATAGCCATCGTGCTGCTGAATATACTGCAACAGTTCGTCGGAGAATTCAAGTGTTTCCTTTCGTCCACCTGCCTGCAGCGAACAGTCGATCTTACCATCGGGGCGCACATTGGTGACATAGCCCTGAAGTTTGTCGCCTGTGTGTACATACTGGAAAATCTGATTATCGTATATCAGTCCTTGGAAAGCATTATCAACAATAACCTTGAAGCCAAGTGGGGTTTTCTGCCATACAAGAAGTTCAACAGCATCGCCTACCTTAATATTATTATCTGCCGGCTGAATGAACTTATCAACCTTGGCACTTGCCACGATACGATAGCTTTCTTCATCAATATGAATATACACAATGTAGCTCTCGCCTATTTCCATGCGCTTTTTCTGCTCATGGAAAGGACAGAACACGTCTTTGGTGAGCCCCCAGTTGAGGAAGGCACCATATTCGTTTACCCAAGAACACTCAAGGCAAGCAAAATCGCCAACCTTTGCCAATGGCTTTTCGGTGGTAGCAATGGGACGCTCCTCCTGATCGAGATAAATGAAACACTCTATCTCGTCGCCAGGTTTTACACCTTCGGGAACATATTTCTGAGGCATGAGAATTTCGCCCTCACGACCACCATCAAGATACAATCCAAACACTTCGCCATATCCCTCACGGCGTGCAAGTTCCTTTATTTTAAGGGTGTTATAGTCACCAAGTTTTATTGATTTCATAATAATCGACCTCTCTCCCCGCTCTCCCCCGAGGGGGAGAGTGCCTCGCAAGCTCATTACCTTCAGTAACAAATTAGCAGGGCTACTGAGTTTAAGGATTTTTTTAAGTTAAACAATTAATTTGAACGTTAGTGAAGCTCCCTAAGTAAGATTTAAATATTGAAAGAATGAAAAATTTAAATATTAAAAAGCGCTGTGCACTTCAATATTACTTCTCTCGTTTATACGGACGCACCGACTTCGTCGACTGCGTCCACTCGGTCAGTGACCTTCGGTTCAATCTTCAATATTCAATCTTCAATAGCGAAGTTTACTTCGCGTTGGGAGAGGTTACCATTCCATCTTTAAGATGGATAGTGCGGTCGGTAATCTTAGCCAACTCCTCATCGTGAGTAACAATAACGAATGTTTGTCCAAACTTATCACGCAAGTCAAAGAAAAGCTGATGAAGCTCTTGCTTGTTTTTTGTGTCAAGACTGCCAGAAGGTTCGTCGGCAAAGATTACAGCTGGATTATTTACCAAGGCACGAGCCACAGCCACACGCTGCTTTTCGCCTCCCGACAGCTCGTTGGGCTTATGCGATGCACGCTCTTTCAATCCCATAAAATCGAGCAATTCCATAGCTCGCTCTTTTGCTGCCGAACGTCCCTTGCCATTGATAAAGGCTGGAATCATCACATTTTCGAGAGCTGTGAACTCTGGCAACAGCTGATGAAACTGAAAAACAAAACCAACATGCTGGTTTCTGAAATCACTCAGTTTCTTACTTGAGAGACTGCCAACATCAACACCGTCGATAACAACGCTGCCACTATCAGCTTTGTCGAGAGTGCCCATAATCTGCAACAGAGTTGTCTTACCGGCACCTGATGGACCAACAATGCTCACTACTTCACCTTTGTCGATATGAAGGTCGATACCCTTGAGCACTTCAAGAGAACCGAATGATTTCTTTATGCCTTTAACGTCTATCATATTCTATTGTCCTTTCTTCTGTTTATTGATAATCGCTTTGCCAACCACACTGCCAATATTTCCCAAGCACTCTTTTCCTCGGTGTGCTGCGACTGTGCAAAGGTCATCTCCTCAACATCGCCAAACTGATCGGGGAATATTATGAGCAGATTCTTACCGCTGAAATATTTGGTTAGCTCCTCAGGCAAGCGTTCCTGCGCATTCTTATACGAAACAGTTCCCTTTCGTGCTGTAACAACAACAAAAAGATGGTCGCTCTCTATTGTTGAAGCTATCTGAGGCAACTCGTTCCAATGTTCCATTTCTGTATAAGCCGCACGCACCTCGGGGTGGCGATTCTGTATATACTGCGAAATCAAGTCGAGAGTGTCTTTTCTGCCATGATATTCTATGCGACATTCAAGGTTCTCGGCTATACGCGACAAGCGTTCAAGCCAACGATAGAATCCAGGTTCAAACTGAGCTCTACTTGGAACAACAACCTGAATGCGGCGTATTGTGTTCAAAGGCTGACGCAAGCGAGCCATCATTATCTGGCGATTCAAGCCATTAAACAAACTTTGATGAAATGCTCCCCAGAACTTTGTTGACACCTCCTTGTGCTGGTGCATACCAATGAGCACCTCGGATGCTCTGAACTCCTTGAAGGCGTGCTTTATGCCGTTGGCTATATTGGCAGCCACACGAACCTGAGTTTTCAAACCTACATCAGCCGACGAAGCATAGTGCTGCAGGTGTTCAAGCAATTGATGACCATCGTTCATGTTCCTGTGCATATCGGTATCATCATACACCACATTAAGAGCAACCATAGAACGGTTGAGCTTGGTGTTGCGCATGAGAATACCCATGTTTATTAACATGTCGGCATACTCGGGGTATTTCACAGGTATAAGAATGCGCTCATCGTCTTCATTGCTGTTTTCGGCAGGCATATCTTTGTCGCGAAGCACTATCTTACGTGCACTCCACTCGGTAACTATACTTGATATAATACAAGTGAAGAGAATCATGATAACCACTCCATTGAGCATCTGGTCGTCAACAAGATAATGTGTGTCATCCAATTTCAGGGTCATGCCAACCATTACCATTGCAATAGCTCCGGCAGCATGTGCCGAGGTTAGACCAAACATCATGTGGGCTGACGACAAAGGCATGCGAAAAACGAAACCACTAAGATAAGCAGCAATGGCTTTTCCCAATGTTCCAAATATCACGATACACAGAACAACCCAAAGAATTGCTCCCCCAGCAAAAAGCAAACGAATGTTTATGAGCATGCCCACACCAATAAGGAAATAAGGAATGAACAGGGCATTGCCAATAAACTCTATGCGGTTCATCAAAGGTGATACAGGAGGTATGTAGCGGTTAAGAATCAAACCAGCCATAAAGGCTCCAAAAATGCCCTCAAGACCTATCATCTCAGAACAGCTGGCACAAAGGAAAACAATGCTGAGAATGAAGATAAACTGCATCACAGCATCGCTATAACGACGAAGGAACCAGCGGGTGAGGCGCGGAACAAGCATTATTGTTGCAACACAATAGCCCGTAAACTTAACTGCAAAAAGCAACCAAAAAGCGAAGCCTGCACCAGCGCTGAAATTTGCAACTATTACCGCCAGGCACACAAGGGCAAGCATCAAAGAAAGCATACTCGACCCCACGGAAAGGGCTACAGAGGGCTTACGCTGCAAGCCATATCGACTAACGATGGGATAGCTCACAAGAGTGTTACTTGACATTATACATCCCATGATGAAGGCTGCTGCCGGTACATAGCCCAACAAGGTTGTGCCCATGGCATAAGTGAGAATAAACGGCACGAAAAACGTGAGTAGTCCAAACACCAAACACCTTGCCTTGTTCTTCTTCAATCCCTCAAGATCCATCTCAAGAGAGGCAAGAAACATGATGTAGTAAATTCCTACCTTACCAAAGAGTTCAAACGACTGATCGCGGGAAAGAATATTAAAGCCATATTGGCCTATAGCCACTCCGGCAAGCACCATTCCAATGATATGTGGAATGCGCAACTTTCCCATGATAATCGGTGCAAACAGGATTATCAGCAAGACCACAAAGAATATCAACGTTGGGTCAGTAATCGGAAAGTATTGTGCCACATTAAACATATTGTTGGCAAAGGTATAAAATAATTTGGAATTTGGAATGTAGAATGTGGAATTAGTTGCCCAAAAGGGCAATTATGAATTATTCAATTTTGAATTACCGCCTACCTTCTAACTCTTTCTATCTCCTAACTTTTTGGCGCTTTACGCTTTTTATATTCATCTCTTGTAGTCAAACCTTCTTTGGCTTTTTCAAAGTTCTCAGCATCTTTGCAGAAAATCCAATGTTCTATATGTTCTTTACCACTATTGCTTGAATATGCCTGCAAGAATTTCCAACCTTTTTCAGCCATGTAATTTGCTGCATCAATCAAGGTTTTAAAATAGATTGGTTTACCCGTTTTTTCATCAACAATATTAACACATCCCCAAAAGTCTTTAGGAATATTACGCCCAAATTCAAGTGTGATTGATGAAGTAAGGAAATCATCATTCTTTACTCTCTGTACCTCGCAAAAATAACGCTTTGTCTGAGCAGAAGAGCTCATAACAACAACCGTAAGCAATAAACTTAATAATACTCTTTTCATAATTTGTATTTTTGAAAAAAACGTATAATCACTTACTTTATTGCAGAAAATTTCAAAATATTACAAGAAAAGTGCTTAATATAACTGACCTTCGTTTACGCTAATATGCAAAAATATTTTATATCGACAGAAATTGTAAAATTGAAGGAGATAAGTTCTGTGCTTACATTGGGGATAACCAACTCCTCCCTTGCCCTCCCCTTCATAAGGGGAGGAGAACGAATGTTCTGAACCAGTCACGAAGGATGCCCATTAGCTGAGCCTGACTGTCGGCACAAAGGATAATCACCTGACGACCATCGGGAAGAGGATTGCCAAGAGCCATTCCCTCGTAGTTTGCCAAGTCTTGATGAAAAATATTCATGTGGGTTTCCCAGTTGGTAAGAAGTTTTTTGCTCACTATTCCAGTTTTGTATTCATCTGGCGAGATGCAATAAATATAGCATTTAACCCATGATCCATACTCTATGCGTGGGAAAAAGCCCTCGCGCTCAAGAACAAGCAAACGACCGTCGGGAAGGGCAAGAATATCTGATATGCCATGAAGATAGTTTGCCTTTTTTCCAGGCTTTGCCTTTGGTTTATCCATGAGATAAGGTATGCGACGCACAAACTGCAAATCGTCGTTGAATTCAAGAATATACTGTAGTGTATCACCTTTTAGAGGTGCCTCGGAAACAGTGAAGAAACGATGACGGATAGTGTCGTAGGTGAGCGACTCAAGACCATAGTTGGTTTTTGCTCGTTTCAAGTCGTCAGGAATCTGCAGTTCACGTCCCGTGAGTTTGCCCTCGCGAGTGTATTCGAGCACTTTATTATCGTTTTCAGCACTAATGAACAGCGTGTTTGTAGATGGTACATAGCAAATACCTTCTTCATCACGATTGGGAATACCCGAGAACACAGCTCCAACGGTGTCAACACTCTCTATTTCGCCTGTAACAGGAGATGTTTTTATACTCAAATAAGCGAAGCCATCGCGTGCTATCTTGTCATCAACAACAGCATAGAGTGTGTCGTTTATCTTTGCCAAACCGCTATAGTTTCCAGCTGGAACACTACGACGAAAATGGCGCTGACGAGTGAGCTGTGCAAACGAAGAGCTAATACTAAAGAGAAGAACAATCAGCAACAAGGCTGAGCGATACATACATTTAATACAATCTTTTTCCATTATGTTTTACCTTTTTACATTTTTACTCTTACTACTTCACTATTATTTCGTCTGTGAATATCCACATATTGCTTCGTGGCTGAATGCCAACAACATGAATGTAGCGAGCACGTTTCTTACCATTCCATTGCCATGTTTTAAACTGAAGTCCATCCTTCACTTCAGGTTGCTCCTGACGATACACCTGTTCATAGTTGCTGCCATCAGCAGAGAGCGATATAGTGAGTGTGGCCGGATAATAGATATCGGGACCAGCATTCTGCATAAATTCCATAGCTACACTCTTAATAGGCATCTCTTTACCTAAATCAACAACAAAATCGAGACTTTCTTTACCAATAAATCCTTGCCAAAGTCTATCAGAATGATTCCATCCACCAAGTTGCCCGTCAACAAGTGTTGCTTCTTTTGAGGCTGCATAAGCATTAGAGTAACGGTGGTTATATGTTACCTTCGCACCAACAGCAAGATGTTTTACAGGCTTCAAACTCTCTTTGCGTTCGCCTTTCTCTTTACGCAAATCAAAAACATTTACCTTTTGTTTTCTTATTGCATCAGCAAAAACAAGAGCGCGCTTGCGGAAATTAGTGAATTTCTCTGGAGCTTCACCCCTCCACCCTATCTCGCTCATAGCAAGCAGTCGGGGCCACATCATATATTCTGCATCAGCAGCTTCGTTCACAAACTCAGTCCATAGACAAGCCTGCACACCAAGCACATTCTTGCGGTTTTGGGCAGTAATGCCATCAATCTTCAGAGGTTTGAAACTATATATTTTCTCGAGTGAAAGATAACCGCCTGCCGAGCCTAATTCAGGAGCATCCTGCTGACGATTGATATAGCAATGACTATTGGGAGCAAGCACTACATTGTAACCTTTCTTTAAAGCATCAGCAGCATATTCCTGAGTGCGCCACACCATTACAGAGGCATTTGAACCAAGACTGTCGGCAATAATCTCGTCCCATCCGAGCAATTGCTTGTTGTGAGCCTTAAGCCATGCTGCTATACGACGAATAAGATATGCCTGAAGCTGATTTTCTTTCTTGAAACCCTCCTCTTTCATTTTCTGCTGGCAAAGCGGACAGGTTTTCCAAGCCTTCATATCAGCCTCGTCACCACCAATATGCACATATTTTGAAGGAAATATTTCAAGCACTTCGCTCAACACATTCTCAAGAAAACTGTATGTTCCCTCGTTTCCGGGACACATAGAACCTGTCATAGGAAGCGAACTGTCGTTGGAATCGTAAGCATTACGACAATCAATCTCGGGATAGGTGGTGAGCACTTCCTCTGAATGTCCTGGCATTTCTATTTCAGGAATTATCTCAATGCCACGTTCCTTTGCGTAGGCAACAAGTTCTCGCATTTCATCCTGAGTGTAATACCCACCATAAGCACCATCTGTACCTTCGGTAACATATCTGCGGTCGCCATTACGCCACCATTTGATCCAGTCGCTTTGTGTGCGCCAACCTGCTATATGTGTAAGACGTGGATAACGCTTTATCTGCAATCGCCAACCTGCACCATCTGTGAGATGAAGATGAAACTTGTTAAGCTTGAAAGCAGCCATGAGATCAACCTGCTTCTTTAAGAAACTCAAAGGGTAGAAATGGCGTGAAAGGTCAAGCATAAATCCACGCCACGTGAGCTCTGGAGCATCTTCTACATCGCAAGTCTGAAGGCTGTTTTTTTGCTTTAGCTGCATCAGGGTCTGTCCTGCTCGCAGGAATCCTTCTCTACTGTTTGCCTCTACAACAACAGAATCCTTAGTAATGTGTAGTTTGTAAGCTTCTGGCGATTGTTGCACAGCAGCGTTTCTTAATACAAAAGCTCTTTTGGAATTGCTGCTTGGACGAGCAAAATTGTCAAGATAGATATTCTTAGCCTCACCACCTGTTTTATCAACATAATTATAAGCAGCTGAAAGACTGAAACTGCCCTTTGTCTTAGAAAAATGTTGAGGAAGTGGAAGTAATGTTTGTGACTTACCAGTAAGTGGCAAGAAGAAAAGTAATGATAATAGTAATGAACGGCTCATAATATTTTATAAGATTAATAATTTTACTGCGCAAAGATAATAAAAAAAGAGCATTCCAAACGGAATGCTCTTAATTATTTTGTCTGTTTGAGTATTCTTATTTCTCAAAGCATTACTTCTTGAACTTTTCTGCCTGCTGCTGAATAAGAGCTGCATCATTGAAGTAGTCTATCTGCATTGCCTTGCGAACCTCTGACATTGTCTGAGCTGCTGTTTCACGAGCGGACTCTGAACCTTTCTTGAGAATATTGAAGATTTCAGGAATATCCTGCTCATATTCGTGACGACGAGCACGAATAGGATCAAGCATACGATTGATTACATTATTAAGAAGTTTCTTGCACTTCATGTCACCAATACCACCTGCTGTATAGGCAGCCTTCAACTCATCAAGATTCTTGAACTCTGGCCAAAAATCAGCAAAGTCCTGATCGCAAGAGAAAGCATCAAGATAAGTGAACACTGCATTTCCCTCAACGTGACCAGGGTCACTAACATTGAGATGAGTAGGATCAGTGTACATGCTCTTTACCTTTGACCATACTGTATCAGCATCATCAGAAAGATAAATACAGTTGCCAAGACTCTTTGACATCTTCTCCTTACCATCTGTTCCTGGCAAACGACGCTGGGTTGCATTCTCAGGAAGCATGATATTTGGCTCTACCAACACTGGAGCATAGATATTGTTGAAACGATTCACAAGTTCACGAGTAAGCTCAATCATTGGACTCTGATCCTCGCCTGCAGGAACTGTTGTTGCCTTGAAAGCAGCAATATCAGCAGCCTGAGACACAGGGTAACAGAAGAAACCAAGAGGAATTGAGTCGCCCTCGAAACCACGCATCTTTACCTCGGTCTTTACTGTTGGATTACGCTGAACACGACTTACACTAACGATATTCATCAAATAAGTGGTAAGCTCTGCAAGCTCAGGAATCATACTCTGAATATAAAGAGTACACTTTTCTGGGTCAAGACCAGCAGAAAGATAATCAAGAGCAACCTCTATGATATTCTGACGAATCTTCTCAGGATTATCTGCATTATCGGTTAACGCTTGAACATCTGCCATAAAGACAAACATACGGTCGTAATCACCTTCATTCTGCAAAAGCACACGACGACGGAGACTGCCCACATAGTGTCCAAGATGAAGTTTTCCTGTTGGGCGGTCACCTGTAAGAATTATTTTTCCCATAATTAGAATTCTGCGTTTTTAGGAGTACGTGGGAATGGAATTACATCACGAATATTCTGCATACCTGTTACAAACAGAATGAGACGCTCGAATCCAAGTCCAAAACCAGCATGAGGACAAGAACCATACTTACGTGTATCAAGATACCAATCGTAAAGCTGTTCACCCATGCCACGACGATCAATTTCCTCCATCAACTTATCATAGCTCTCTTCACGAACAGAACCACCAATAATCTCACCAATACGTGGGAAGAGCACATCAGTACCCTGCATAGTCTTGCCATCAGGATTCTTCTTCATGTAGAATGCCTTGATTTCTGTAGGATAGTCGGTCATGATAACAGGACGTTTGAAATGTTCCTCTACAAGATAGCGCTCATGTTCTGAAGCAAGATCCATACCCCATCCTGTGATTGGGAACTCAAACTTCTTACCATCTTCTGCCGCCTTCTTGAGGATTTCAATACCCTCACCATAAGACAAACGTACGAAATCTTCCTTAACAACACTCTCAAGTGTATTGAGAAGATTCTTGTCAATCATCTTATTCAAGAATTCAAGATCATCCTTACAGTTATCAAGAGCCCAACGAACACAATACTTGATAAAATCTTCCTCAAGATCCATCAACTCGTCCTTATCCATAAAGGCTACCTCTGGCTCAATCATCCAGAACTCAGCCAAGTGACGAGGGGTATTACTGTTCTCTGCACGGAAAGTAGGACCAAAGGTGTAGATAGCTCCAAGAGCTGTTGCACCAAGCTCACCTTCAAGCTGTCCTGATACAGTAAGATTAGTCTTCTTACCGAAGAAATCCTTACTGTAATCTACCTTACCTTCCTTAGCAACACGATCAAGATCGAGAGTTGTTACCTGAAACATCTCACCAGCTCCTTCAGCATCAGATGCAGTGATAAGTGGTGTGTGGAAATAGTAGAAACCATGATCATGGAAATACTTGTGAACAGCAATAGCCATGTTATGACGAATGCGGAAAACAGCCCCAAATGTATTGGTACGAAGACGCATATGAGCATACTGACGCATATACTCAAAGCTCTGTCCCTTTTTCTGCATAGGATAGTCTGTAGGACAAAGACCATAGATTTCAATCTCCTTGGCCTGTACCTCTACAGCCTGACCACCACCTTGGCTCTCCACAAGCACACCTACAACACTAATACATGCACCTGTAGTGATACTCTTAAGTTCTTCAGCATCCATTGTTGATGGGTCAACAACAACCTGAATGTTCTTGATAGTAGAACCGTCGTTCAAAGCAATAAAGTCTACAGCCTTACTGCTACGATGAGAACGAACCCATCCCTTTACATTTATATCAGTTCCATAATCGGTGCTTTTAAGAGCATCGATGACTTTTGTTCTTTTCACGTTCGTAATATTTTAAGATAGAAAAAATGAAAGAATGAATGTTTACCATGCATTGCTGTTTTAGTAATATTCAAACTTTCATTTTTTCTTTATTCAATTATTCAATATTATTCAAACATTCCACTACGAAGCATCTCTACTTCCTGCTCAGTAAGGAATCTCCAATCACCACGACGAAGATTCTTCTTGGTGAGACCTACAAACTGAACACGATCAAGCTTCGTCACACGATAGCCAAGACTCTCGAAAATACGGCGAACAATACGGTTCTTACCACTGTGAATTTCGATACCTACCTGACTCTTATCGCGCTCATCAGCATATTCAATAGCGTCTGCATGGATTTCACCATCTTCAAGTTCGATACCCTCTGCAATCTTCTGCATATCTGCAGCTGCTACTGGTTTATCGAGGAATGCGTGATATACTTTCTTCTTGAGGAATTTTGGATGAGTAAGCTTAGAAGCCAAGTCACCATCATTGGTAAGAAGAAGTACACCTGTTGTGTTACGGTCGAGACGACCCACTGGATAAATACGCTCAGGACAAGCATCCTTAACAAGATCCATAACGGTCTTACGCTGCTGTGGATCATCACTTGTTGTTACATAATCCTTTGGTTTATTGAGAAGAACATAAACCTTCTTTTCCAAAGAAACAACCTGATCGTGGAACTTAACCTCGTCAGAACGCTTTACCTTTGTACCAAGCTCATTAACAACCTCACCATTAACGCTTACAACACCTGCCTGAATAAACTCATCAGCCTCACGACGAGAGCAAACACCTGCATTGGCAAGGAACTTGTTAAGACGGATTGGCTCGTTTGGATCGATATTAGCCTCGCTATACTCTATACGCTTCTTCATGCTATACTTAGCATTTGGATCGTAATCAGCTGTATGAGGACGATAGCCACCACGTGGATTGCCATAACCACCACGAGAGTTGTTATTATAGCCACCACGGCTCTGATAGCCGCCACGTGGACTGCCATAACCACCACGAGAGTTGTTATTATAGCCACCACGGCTCTGATAGCCACCTTCTATATTATTGGTATAACGTGGGCGATAGCCGCCTGCCTGCTGGCGTGGCTGATAGCCTTGATTATCATCATTGTTGTAGCGTGGGCGATAGCCACCTGCCTGCTGACGTGGCTGATAACCTCCCTCATTACGTCCGTAGCCACCCTGCTGACGTGACTGATAGCCACCACGAGAGTTACCATAACCACCACGACTCTGATAGCCGCCACGATTACTATTGTAACCACCCTGCTGACGTGACTGATAGCCACCACGCTGTGGGCGTTCGTTATTACTCTGGAGTCCTGCGCCAAAACCTTCTGGGCGGAATCCACCTTCTGTGTTGGAAGCAGAGCCACGATCGCTACTATAAGCACGCTGTGAATTAATACGTGGACGATGTGGGCGTCCTGTTGCATGGTATGAATAGCTACCTGCTGTTCTTCCGTAGCCCTCACGGCTACTCTCATTCTGCTGCTCTGCAGCCTGATCTTGAGATTTGTTTTCGAATTCTGAATCCATTTTAATTAAATAATAAGCCTCTCGGCGGTTAGTATTAAATATATTTACTTTACACTCTTATTTATACAGTCTCTATTAAGTTTTTGGGGCTAATACTCTGAAAATATCATAAGTATCTCCATTTACATATTTAGATTCCCGTATAGTTATGGGGAGTAATTTCCATAAGTTCTGCTTTTACAGCATCGCTGACATTCAATCCTTGAATAAACTCATGAATTGTTTCTTCTGTCATCGCAGTATTGGTACGTGTCAATGCCTTCAAAGCTTCGTAAGGATGTGGATAGGCCTCTCGACGAAGTATTGTCTGAATAGCTTCAGCTACCACAGCCCATGTATTATCAAGGTCTTCTGCTACCTTAGCTTCATTCAAGATAAGCTTGCGCAATCCCTTAAGTGTTGACTGAATAGCGATAACACTATGACCAACAGGAACACCGATATTGCGAAGAACTGTTGAATCTGTAAGATCACGTTGTAAACGGCTTACTGGCAGTTTCTGTGCAAGGAATTGTAGAATAGCATTGGCAATACCAAGGTTTCCTTCACTATTTTCATAATCAATTGGATTTACCTTGTGTGGCATTGCACTTGAACCAACTTCACCTGCCTTAATCTTCTGCTTGAAATATTCCATTGAAATATACATCCAGAAGTCGCGATCAAGGTCTATGATAATTGTATTGATACGACGAATACCATCAAAAATAGCACCAAGGTAATCATAATTACTAATCTGTGTGGTCCATTGCTCACGCTCCAAACCAAGTTTTTCGCTTACGAACTTATTGCCAAAAGCACGCCAGTCGTAAGAAGGATAAGCTACATGATGTGCATTAAAGTTTCCTGTTGCACCACCAAACTTAGCTGTGAACTTGCAAGCCTTCAAAGCATTAAGCTGTTCTGTCAAACGATATACATATACCATTACCTCCTTGCCTAAGCGTGTAGGAGAAGCTGGCTGACCATGGGTTTTTGCAAGCATAGGTACATTTTTCCAATCATCGGCATACTGTTGAAGCTGACTTATAAGTTCTTCTACTTGTGGATAGAACACATTTTCAAGAGCTTCTTTCAAAGAAAGAGGAATGCTTGTGTTGTTTATATCCTGCGAAGTAAGTCCGAAATGAATAAACTCCTTGAACGAATCAAGTCCACCAATCTTGTCAAATTCTTCTTTGATAAAATACTCTACAGCTTTTACATCATGATTGGTTGTCTTCTCTATTTCTTTCACACGAGAAGCAGACTCTTCTGTAAAATCACGATAGATGTTGCGCAAACGTTCAAAAAGGTTATGATCGAATGCAGCAAGCTGAGGAAGTGGCAGTTCACATAATGTAATGAAATATTCTATCTCTACTCGTACGCGATAACGTATAAGCGCATACTCTGAAAAATAGTTTGCAAGTGGTTCTGTTTTACTTCTGTAACGACCGTCAATAGGTGATACGGCTGTCAATGTATCAAGACTCATAGTTGTAATTACGTAATTTTATTATAATAATGCTGCAAAGGTAATTATTTATATTGAAAGTATTACGCTTTAAATCTACAATAATATTTTAAGAGGGTTAAAAAACAAAAAAAAAGAGGCTTTGAACTCTAATCCAAAACCTCTTTGTGGGCGTTGACGGATTCGAACCGCCGACCATCTGCTTGTAAGGCAGATGCTCTAAACCAGCTGAGCTAAACGCCCGTTGTTTTGAAA
>DGRY01000012.1 GCA_002391185.1 Prevotella sp. UBA4376 | reverse complement strand
TCATTGTTGCTTTGATGTTTGACAAACGTTTGGGAACTGCCAGATTCCAGAACGTCAAGCACAAAGCGTCAAGTAACGCCTTTCTATATATAGGCTCTAATCCCTACATATCCACCCATCGAGCTTCGGCTTTGTTCAAAGAGCACTGCAAAATTACACAAAAATCTTCGATTATGATGCCATTAACTGCTAAAAACGTAAAAATTGAGGACGATTTGTTCACTTTTTCGACTTCGACCGCTCAGAATGAGAGATTTTTTGCTACTTTTGCACGTAGAAAGACATGAGATTAACGTAGCTTTATCATTGATAATGCTTCACTGTAAGGGAATTTTTATAGAGGATACCAAGGCGTAAGCTCGGTGTAGCATCGATGTAGCAAGGGAGTAGTCCCTATTTTTGTTGGCTTTCAGCCTTCGTTTTCTCGCCATGCCAAAGCTCAAACAAGTTTGGTATTGGTCATGACTTAACGAAAACGTTCGGTATTTGTGCAGTACTTGTCCAGTAGTTGTTCAGTATCTGCTCAGTAAATGACTGAACATGTAGTGGATAAGTAATGAGTGGATAATGAACAAGTAATGGACATGGAGCGAAGGAGCAACGAGCCAACAGCGAAGCTACGGTATAGGTAAAGCGTAAGAAGATAAAAACGAGATAAGAATCATTAAACGATAGGAGACAAAAACGATGAAGAAGAAAGGTTCAGCATTGGGGTTGGTGATACCCGGCAAGGTGCGCATTGGTGGAGTGACCTTCTACAAGCGGCAAGGACAGGTGATAGGACGCGTGTCGAACTCGATGTAGAAGCGCAGCAACACGCTGGCACAGTTCAAACAACGGCAAAGGATGCGCCACACCATTGCGCTGTGGAAGATGTTGCGGTTCTGCGAGGCGATGTTCACTGAGCGTGGCAGCGCCTATCAGAATTTCGCGTCGCTGGCCAACCGGTTGCCTGTGGTGTACGTGGAAAGGATACTGATGGATCAGGCATCGTTTCTGATGCCGGGCATTCCTGTGAGTGACGGCACGTTGCCTGCGTTGCACCAGGAGCTAGGCGAAGTGAATGGCGTTCCCGCCCTGATGACCGGTCTCAAATACGGCGAGCCTCACTTCCACGAGAAGCTGTGGCTCTATACCGCTGAACAGAAGATAGAAGGTCCGCTGCCGCGCGTACGGTTCAGCAAACGCGATGTGTCGAGGAGCGAGATGACCGTAGTGGATGGCCAGTTGGCGCTGGTCGGTGAGGAGTTTGCTGACGACATGAAAGGTTGGGCATTGGTTCGGGTGAACGACAACCGCTGTTCGCCGCAAAACATCGTCACCCGCTGTACCTTGTACAAGCAATACACTACCGAAGAAGCACTGCAAGCCGCCGCTAAGAGCTACGGTGGACTAACAGATACCCCGTTTCTTTCGCCCAGATAAAGAATTTTTAGAATTTTCGCAGAAAAATCCGTAATAGTGGTAAAACAATCCGTAATTCGTATAATGGCCCGATAAAGTCTTTACAGCAGTAAAGTGTTGTAAATTTGTGGGCAATAAATGGTTCTCCGCACCATTGACAACGCTTCTTATACTCCATAATTTCATATCAATTAAACGCAAACTCACGCTTTAAGTACAGCAATTTTGTCTCATTGTGTCTCACTGTGTCTCACAATGTACCAACGGCGACATTTTAGTGCATTCTCACTGTGTCTCACGTTTGTACCAAAGACGACAATTATGACCCCTAAAATTACCCCAAAAATTTTCTCCGGGGTAGAAATAGGGTACAAAAATAACTAAAATAACTTGGAATAACAAAAAACAGTTTAGACTCCTTAACACACAAAAAACCCTTAAAATCAGGGCTTTAGTTATAGTTTATTCAAATTGTTCTAAGTTGTTTATAATCAGCTATTTCCCCACGCAAAAGTGTTTAAAGATATTATTGAGGGTTTCTTGTGGGGTGATTTGTCCACCTGTGATTTCACCGAGTTCGTCAAGGCAGATGCGGAGATCTTCGGCAATGAGGTCGCCAGGGAGCTCGGAATCCATACCTTCGATTACACGCTGAATACTTGTTTGTGCCCGGGTGAGCGCTTCGTAATGACGAGCCGATGTGACAATTACGGAATTTTCTGAAATTTCAGGGATATCAGCAGCCTTGTAAAGGGCTTCGCAAAGTTCGTTGATACCTGTTCCGAGTTTGGCAGACAATTTGATAAATGTTGTCTGTAATGGGAGGGTAGGGGCTTCTTTTGAAGCAGAAGGCTCAAGTGATGATGATGCAATATTAAGTGGCTGCTCACCCTTGTCAATCTTGTTTTGAACTACTATAACTCGCTTGCCTTGACAACGAGTGTTCATATCGTTTATTTCCTCAGCAGAGGGTTGAGAATCGAGTAACCAAAGGACAATGGTGGCTTCTTCAAGTTTTTGATATGAACGCTGAATTCCTAATTGTTCTATGGTATCATCGGTTTGGCGAATTCCGGCTGTATCAATAAAACGAAATGTTATGCCATTGATTTGTGTGGTGTCTTCGATAACATCTCGGGTGGTGCCATGAATATCGCTAACGATGGCTTTGTCTTCGTGTAGAAGACGGTTGAGTAGGGTGGACTTACCTACATTTGTCTTTCCTATTATTGCTACAGGTATGCCTTGCTTGATGGCATTACCTGTAACAAATGAATGGGCAAGGTTAGAGATGCGCTCGTCAATCTTTTTAGCAAGTGCTTTTAGCTCTGAACGGTCGGCAAATTCGAGTTCTTCGTGATCTGAGAAATCGAGTTCAAGTTCGAGTAGGGAAGTGATCTTTAGAAGCTGGTTGCGTAGGACTGATAACTCGCTGGAGAAATGTCCTTTAAGCTGGGAAAGAGCCAGTTTGTGTGTAGCACGATTTGTAGATGCTATTAGGTCGGCTACAGCTTCAGCTTGGGAAAGGTCCATTTTTCCGTTGAGATATGCTCGACGGGTATATTCGCCTGGTTCAGCCTGATGACAGCCTGCATCTATGAGTATCTGAATAATGCATTTAACGATATATTCGCTTCCGTGGCATGATATTTCTATACTGTCTTCGCCGGTGTAGCTGTGTGGGGCACGAAAGACGGTTACGAGAACATCGTCTATTTCTTCCTCGTTTTTATCAATGATATGGCCATAATTAACTGTGTATGCCTTGGCGTCTGCGAGTTTACGATTCTTGATGCCACGAAATACTTTATTGGTTATACTTATGCTTTCTGGACCGCTTATTCTTATTACGGCAATTGCGCCGCCCGCTTTTGTAGCGACGGCGCAAATGGTTTCATTCATTGAATATTGATTGTTGACCATTTCTCTTTTGGATGAATTTAGGATGCCTTTAGGATGCGTTTTAGATTCGTTCGAGAACTTTCTCTATGAGAGTATCTATGGAATTCTTATAGCCTGCATTTGCTTCTTTTGCAAGGCGATTGGCTATTACCATACATACTGTTGTGGCTTTGTGTCCCATAAGAGTTGAAAGTCCAGATAGAGCAGAACTTTCCATCTCAAAATTATTGATTTTCAAGCCTTTATATTCAAATGCTTCAATTTTTTCGTTAAGTTTTGGATCCATCAAAGGAAGGCGAAGTTCGCGACCTTGTGGACCAAAGAAACCACCACAAGCAATGGTGATTCCACGAACCATATCATCGGCTGCTATACGGTCGAGAAGTTCGGTATCAGAACATGCTACATAAGGATTTCCCATTTTCATGTTCCAGTTTACCTGTTTCTTGAATTCTTCCTCGTATTCTAAATCTGAAGCTTCATCACGTCCTGCGTAGAAGTTAAGCAATCCGTCGAATCCAATACTTTTTACAGAAGCTACAAATGTACCAATTGGACATTCTGGCTGCAAACCGCCGCATGTGCCTATGCGCACAATATTTAATGTGCGATGTTCTGACCGTTGAAGTCGTGTTGAAAAGTCGATATTTGCAAGAGCATCAAGCTCGTTCATCACAATATCTATATTATCACAGCCAATACCTGTGGATTGAACCGTGATGCGCTTGTTTTTATAAAAACCTGTAACTGTGCGGAATTCACGCGAAGAAACTTCGTCTTCAATTCTGTCAAAATGTGAAGCAACCAAAGACACACGTCCTGGATCGCCAACAAGAATTACTTTGTCTGCTAGATGTTCTGGTTTAAGATGCAGATGAAAAACGCTTCCATCTGGATTGATAATCAATTCTGATTCTGCAAAATATTTCTGTTCCATAATCTGTATGATTAGTAGTTTTTATCCTTAATTTATTTGTTATATTTAAATTATAAAATGTGTACAGACATAACTTCATTCCATATTGTATTGGCATGAGAAATTTATGCTGAAACACAAAAGTACAAATTATTTTCGGATTTACACACATGTTTGACAAATATTAATACATGCGCACGCCAAGGGCGTGCTAAATGATAAAGGATAAATGAAAAATGAGAAATGATAAAGAAATGCACGCTAAAAGCGTGCCAAATGATAATTACTTCCTTCGCCTTTATGTTTACACCTGCTACGCTGACAGTAAACGCTCAGTCAGTGACCGTTGGTTGAAAAATGAGAAATGAGAAATGATAAAGAAATCTGTGCTTAAAAGCGAAAGTCTAAAAATGCATCATAATCAACGTTATGATAAATAGTGTTTATAATAATGCTATTTACTACCCCTGACGAAACTAAATAGTTCGAGCAAGCTCTCATCAACTCATAGAGAGAAAAAACGTTGAGGTTATTGTTATATAGTTGCTTACGCAGACGCAAAATATCGAGAATTAAACGCGAATTATCATAAATTTTATGATGAGTTTTTTATCTCGACGAACTGATGAGAGCTATGCTCGAATAATTAAAGAAGAGTTGATGAGAGCTTGCTCGAATAATTAGAGAATTTTAGGTTAACGCCATAAATAACAAACCAATACAGCAAGGCGAAGAAAAATTATTCGAGTTAAAAACTCTCATCAACTCATCGAGATAAAACACTTAGTCTTTTGTATTAAGAGAAATCTTTCACAATTTAAAGCTTTTATTGTCTGTGTACGTAAACAGTCGAAAATGCAACCTCTACTTTGCAAAAAGTGATATAAAAGTTTGTATATATTAGTTTTTTGTTTTAATTTTGCATGAACATAAAAGTTCAACTCCTTATAGAGGTAAAAAACTACTTGGAGAACGCTATTTTTTGAAAAAACATATTAAAAACATTAAAAATAAGAAAAAATACCTATTCGACTATGAGTGAAAAAAGAGTCTATACCTTTGGTAATGGAAAGGCTGAAGGTCGTGCAGATATGAGAAATCTGCTTGGAGGAAAAGGTGCCAATCTGGCAGAAATGAACCTTATTGGTGTTCCCGTGCCTCCAGGTTTCACGATTACCACAGATGTTTGTAACGAATACTTTGTTAAAGGCAAAGAAGAAGTTGTTAGCCTTTTGAAGGAAGATGTTCTCAATGGCGTAAAGCATGTTGAGGAACTAATGAAATCAAAGTTTGGCGATGCCGAGAATCCCCTATTGTTCAGCGTGCGTTCTGGTGCACGTGCTTCTATGCCTGGTATGATGGATACAATCCTTAATCTTGGTTTGAACGATGTTGTTGTTGAAGGGTTGGCTAAGAAAACCGGCAACGAGCGTTTTGCTTACGATAGCTATCGTCGTTTCGTCCAGATGTATGGTGACGTAGTTTTGGGCATGAAGCCAGTAAACAAGGAAGATATCGACCCATTTGAGGCTATAATAGAAAAAGTGAAAGCACAGCGTGGTATTGTTCTTGACAACGAGATGACTGTTGACGAGCTCAAGCAGCTTGTAAAACTTTTCAAGGAAGCAATCAAGGCTCAGACAGGCAGCGAATTCCCAGAGAATCCTGTTGATCAGCTTTGGGGTGCTATCTGTGCTGTATTTGACAGTTGGATGAACGAGCGTGCTATCCTCTACCGTAAGATGGAAGGAATTCCACAGGAATGGGGAACTGCCGTAACCGTTATGGCTATGGTATTCGGTAACATGGGTAATACATCGGCTACTGGTGTATGTTTCAGCCGTGATGCAGCAACAGGTGAAAACCGTTTCAATGGTGAGTACCTAATCAATGCTCAGGGCGAGGATGTTGTTGCAGGTATTCGCACACCTCAGCAGATTACTAAGGAAGGTTCTCTTCGTTGGGCCAAGCAGCAAGGTATTGCTGAAGAAATTCGCGCAACTAAATTCCCATCTATGGAAGAGGCTATGCCTGAGTTGTATGCTCAGCTTGATGCACTCCAGAATAAGCTTGAAAACCACTATCATGATATGCAAGATATGGAGTTCACCGTTCAGGAAGGCAAGCTTTGGTTCTTACAGACCCGTAACGGTAAGCGCACAGGAACCGCAATGGTTAAGATTGCTATGGACTTGCTCCATGAGGGAATTATCGACGAAAAGACAGCTATTCAGCGTTGTGAGCCAAACAAACTTGACGAGTTACTCCACCCTGTATTTGACAAGGATGCTTTAAAGGCAGCTACGGTTCTCACCCGTGGTTTACCAGCTTCTCCAGGTGCAGCTTGCGGTCAGATAGTATTCTTTGCTGATGACGCAGCAAAATGGCACGAAGAAGGCAAGCAGGTTGTAATGGTACGTATTGAGACAAGTCCTGAGGATTTGGCTGGTATGTCAGCGGCCGAGGGTATTCTTACCGCTCGTGGCGGTATGACTTCGCATGCAGCCGTTGTTGCACGTGGCATGGGTAAGTGCTGTGTATCAGGTGCAGGTGCAATTATTGTTGACTATAAGACACGTACTGTAGAAATTGATGGCGTTGTGCTTCGTGAAGGCGACTGGTTGTCAATCAATGGTTCTACAGGTGAAGTTTATAAGGGTGAAGTTAAGACAAAAGCAGCTGAGGTTTCAGGCGATTTCGCAGAGTTGATGGCTCTTTGTGACAAATACACCAAAATGGTTGTTCGCACAAATGCTGATACTCCACACGATGCTGAAGTAGCAAAGAACTTTGGAGCTGTAGGCATTGGCCTTTGCCGTACAGAGCACATGTTCTTCGACGCAGACAAGATCAAGCCAATGCGCGAGATGATTCTTTCTGATACAAAGGAACAGCGTGAGGTTGCACTTGCCAAGTTGTTGCCACTTCAGCGTAAGGATTTCTATGGCATACTAAAGTGCATGGATGGACAGTCTGTAAATATCCGTTTACTCGATCCCCCACTCCACGAATTCGTACCACACGATGCTAAGGGACAGCAGATTATGGCTCAAGAGATGGGCAAGACAGTTGAAGAAATTGAGGCTCTCGTTAAGGGTCTTGAGGAAGTAAACCCAATGTTGGGCCTCCGTGGTTGTCGTCTTGGAATCACATATCCAGAAATCACAGCTATGCAGACAAAAGCTATCCTTGGTGCTGCTTTGATGTTGAAGAAAGAAGGCTTTGATCCTAAACCAGAGATTATGGTTCCTCTCGTAGGTACAGAGAACGAGTTGAAGCAACAGCAGGATGTTATCAAGGCTGCAGCTAAGGAACTCTTTACAGAGGAAGGCATGGAAGTAGAATTTAAGCTTGGTACAATGATAGAGATTCCACGTGCTGCTCTCACAGCTGATCTTATCGCTAAACATGCTGATTACTTTAGCTTTGGTACTAACGACCTTACACAGATGACCTTTGGATATAGCCGTGACGATGTGGCTCGCTTCTTACCTACATATCTTGATGGTAAAGTTCTTGAAGTTGATCCATTCCAGGTTCTCGATCAAACAGGTGTTGGTCAGTTGGTAGAAATGGGTGTTAAGAAAGGACGTTCTACTAATCCTAATCTCAAGTGTGGTATCTGTGGTGAACATGGTGGTGAGCCAAGTTCAGTTAAGTTCTGCCACCGTGTAGGTTTGAACTATGTTAGCTGTTCTCCATTCCGTGTGCCAATCGCTCGCTTAGCCGCCGCGCAGGCAGCGGTCGAGGAGTAATCGTAAGATGCTGAAAATTAGCTACATAAAGGGTAAGTATCTATAATTAGGTACTTGCCCTTTATCTTTGTGCATGTTCTGCGAGTTCTAAATGCAGATTCATTTATAGTAAAGCCCTCTCTTTGTATTATTTTTGTAACTTTGCACCCGATAGGTGCATGTGAAACATCAGCGCATACATTCATTGGTAAGCCCACAGCGCCTAAATAGGTCCTGTTTTGAGAAAGTTATCATAAAACTTCTGAATATATATGATTAGCAAAACATATTACAGATACATTTGGCTCCTCGACACGTTGCTGAACAGTTGTCCTCTGACGATTGAAGAGATAAACATGTTATGGGAGGATTGTCCACTTAGCAATGGACCTATACCGTTACGCACTTTCCATGAGCATAGAAAGGGAATCAAGGAGATGTTCGGTATTGAGATAGTATGCGACCGTTCACATGGTAATGTATATTATGTCAAGAACCCTGAAGTGCTGGACAAGCAAAAGGTAGCTAAGTGGCTGCTACACGAGTATAGCATCCCTCAGGATTTTGCTACTTTCAATAGCATGAAGGACAGAATCTTATTGGAAGAGATACCTTTGGGTACGGCATTCCTTGATGACATCATCGAAGCCATGCAGAAGAACATGGAGTTGCGAATTGACTATCAGAGATATGAGGGAGAACAGGGCGAAGAACATTTGCAGACATTTCATATTCAGCCATACGCTTTGAAAGTCTTCAATCGACGTTGGTATCTATTGGGATTTATTAAAGAAAAAGATGGTTTGCGCACAATAGCCCTTGACCGCATACTTGCACTGAAAGTGCTTACGAAAAGTTTCACCTTGCCTGAAGACTTTGATGCTCAAAAGTACTTTTCTAATGTTGTTGGCATCTTTGTGAATAAAGATTTACCCATTACAAAAGTCAAAATCCGCGCCTACGGCATTCAAGCAGAATATCTTCGCTCTACCCCGCTCCACAAAAGCCAATCTGAAGGTAAGTCCAAGCATGGAGATTTTGCTGAGTTCACATATAGATTATGCGTTACACCTGAGTTGGTGAGTCAGTTGCTGGCAATGGGAGACAAGGTGGAAGTGCTGGAGCCAGAGGAGTTGAGAGAAAAGATAAAAGAAGAATTACAAATAATACTAAACAGATATGGAAAAGAATAAAATGTCTAATAAAATAGCAACTGCATTAGATTATGCAATTAGGGATCATGAAGTAGGAAGCGATACTTGGAAATATGGTTATAAAATCAATGACAAAGTATATGGTAATTACATGAGCAATAAATATTGGGAATCTTATAAAAAAGATATGCCTGAAGAATATCGTCGACAATTTGAAAATGGAAGTGGTGGCGAATTAAAAGAAAAAAAAGGAAGATGGGGGATCTATCCTCCCAAGATGGCTTCATTTGGTTCTTCTAGCCGAATGATCTACGAATTTTCAAAAGATATTCCCGGATTTTGTTTTGAAGCACAATTGGACACAAGAGTTGGTGGCATAGCCAATCTTGATGGTTTCCTCAAAAAGGATAATAAATGCATCTATATTGAAGCTAAAAGACGTGAGATTTATTCTTCTACGCATAAGGGTGAGGAAATTAAGGAAGTTTATATGCCTGTTTATGAAAAGATAGAAAAAAAGTGTGGATTAGAGAAATTTAAAATCGAACCATCCAACGCCAAAGAAGAAGGTAAAATAAAGGTGACTTTTAATCTTAATGGCAACCCAGTTCAATTTTTTGATTTGAAGCAACTGATTTGTCATTTTCTTGGTATTACTTATGACCTTGCCAAACATTTTATAAATAATGTTGATGTGAAATTTTTGTATTTGATATTTAACCCAGATGAAGTTAAGGGAAAGATTGCTGGAGATTACAGAGATAAAATAATGAATAGATATAAAGATGTCGTAAAATTCATTAATGATAATAATGACACTATTAAAGATATTTTCCAAGCAGTTCTTGAATACCAATTAGAAATACACAAATTTCAAAAACCAGAAATAAGATTTGAATTCAAACTTGTAGATCAAGATAGCTATGAGGGTGAGTTGAAATAAAAAACAAACATTTTTGCCCTTCTTCTGCGGCGTTTTTGCACATCAATAGGCAAAAACGCCGTTTTTTGTGCCTTTTCATTCGTATAAGATACATATATATGGGGGCTATTCCTCTTAACAATATGTAATTTCAACAATCATGAGTAAAAACAGAGATCAGAAGCGCAAGGCGCAATTAGCTACACGAGCAAAGAATGAATCATTCCGCTTTCAAGTAGAATTCACAATGAAACAAAAAGGTATCAACATTATGGGGATGGAACAAAATTTGACCACTGAACTGGATGCCATCTGCCAAAATGGTATAACGGATGCCTTGCTCGACATGGCGAGAATAATAGAAGGAATACGGAAGGAACTGGGCTTCGAGCAGGAGGTGGACAAGTGCTCCCTGAATGGTTCCCTCGTACCATTTATACTCGGCATCACCACAACTCAACCTGACTGCGCCACCTATGTCCCTGACCTATTTGCGGCACATCAGCCTCTACAAGTGACTATCGCCTATGACAACGAAATTAGGAACCAGGCAGTTAACTGGATGAAAGCAAATGGATATGAGATTTCCTCATACCTTGGCCAACCTCTACTTAAACTGAAGAATGTAAGAATAGTAATTAAAAGAGTACTCTAGTCATAAAGTTATTCTATCTTTTGAATAAACATAAAATTCAGCAACTAATGAGACAATTCAAAAACACCAAGAACATCACTGAGCGCAGCAACATTTCAGTAAACAATTATCTCAAAGAAGTAAGCCGTTATCCAATGATAACGGTAGATGAAGAAGTAATTCTCACACAAAAGATTAGGCAAGGCGGCAAGGAGGCTGAAAAGGCACGGCAAAGACTTGTAGAAGCCAACCTTCGCTTCGTTATCTCTGTAGCCAATCAGTATCATCAGAACAATATGGACCTATCAGACTTAATCTCAGAGGGAAACATTGGGCTTATCAAGGCAGCAGAGCGCTTTGACGAAACACGAGGCTTCAAGTTCATATCGTATGCCGTATGGTGGATCCGTCAGTCCATCTCTTCAACTATCTATGAGAATGGCAGAATCATCAGATTGCCTCTTAACCAGCAGGCACTCCTCAACATGTATTCTACCCTATTAAAAGAGACAATGCAGACGGAACAAAGAAAACCAACTACAGCAGAGTTTGCAGAGTTTGCAAATATCAGTGAGAACAAGGCGGGCATACTCATTGAGCAAACCGCCAAGACATTGTCTATGGATGATCCTCTCTCTGAAGATACAGATACTTCCATTGGCGACTTTGTCTCTTCGGGTTCTAAAACAGATGAATCCTTAGATAAGGAGTCGCTGCATCAGGATATGACTGCTATACTCAACCATATTCTTTCAGCCAAAGAAAAAGAAATCTTAATGCGTAGCTTCGGTATTAATTGTAAGGAGGAAGGACTTGAAGAGATTGGTTTTGCATTCGGTTTATCAAGAGAACGTGTCCGCCAGATACGCGAAAAGGCTCTCTGCAAAATTCGACGTTCCAATAAGATTGGAATATTGGCACAATACATTTGATAATTATTTCAATTAAACAAATGACTATGGTAAAGAAAGAGAGGGAAATAACAAAAAAGAAACATGAGAGTTTTACTTTAGCCTCTGCATTTGAAATGATTTATGAGAAATATTGCGTATGACATTTGTCCTATACTATTTTTCAACGAGGCAGATGCTATTATCAAAAAACGCTCAAATAATACCGATGCGGCTGTTGACAAGATGGAGAATGCCTGTCAAAATATCATTCTTCAGGCTATGGAAAATCTCTCTGGAATAATGATTGCCACAACCAACCTCACCAATAATTTGGATTCTGCATTCGAACGACGTTTCATTTATAAAATATGTTTTGAGAAACCGACTGTGGCCACCAGAAAAAAAATTTGGAACGCCATGTTACCCTCCCTAAGTTGTGAAGAAGCGAGAAGTCTTGCAGAGAGCTATGATTTCAGTGGCGGTCAGATTGAAAATATCGCACGAAAACAGATTGTTGACAGTATCCTCTATGGACACCAGCAAGATATTTCACACGTTAGATCTTATTGT
The DNA here is from genome assembly GCA_002391185.1 of Prevotella sp. UBA4376. Taxonomy (GTDB): domain Bacteria; phylum Bacteroidota; class Bacteroidia; order Bacteroidales; family Bacteroidaceae; genus Prevotella. Next base: position 429 of record DGRY01000012.1, on the reverse strand, counting down.
CACAATGAAAATATCAGGAATTCTAAAAGTAAAAGAATTGGATTTGTAAATTAATTGTCTAAGAGAGACATAAATAGGGTATTTGAATCCGCCTGTTTTTCTTTTGATTGAAACATAATTGTGGAAAGAAGAGATGTCACTTTACCTGAAATTGTAAAAAAACAAACACGTTCTGCAAGATTAACCTTCACAGAAGCCTAAAACCCTATTCGAGAACAATTTGGAAATAACAGCCTCAAAATTTCTGAAGGACAAATATCGAAACATCTCCCAAATCTTTTCGATTTGGGAGATGCTTATTGGTGTGGCTTGTACCTAAGCCTATCTCAAATACGTTTTGAAAAACTCCTCCAGTTTATCCCAAGGAATCATATTCTTGGGTTCGCCCTTACCTACGAGTTCAGTATATCCACCATCGTAGAGGTCGCA
>DGRY01000178.1 GCA_002391185.1 Prevotella sp. UBA4376 | reverse complement strand
ACATATACTCCTGCCAGTTCTTACCAAGCGCATTATGCTTAGAAGGCACCTTGGTAGATAGATTATTCTCTATTATTTTTTTCTGATGAGGATCGGTAACATATTTCAAGATACGTTCACGATAAGCGTTTATGGCATCATACAGTTTCTTTCCCTTACCGGTTATTGGTGCAAGCATCACACTTCCTGATGCGTCAAGGTTATCAACATGTTCTATGTCATTCACATTCCCGTCAGCACCATCAGCCTCCTTCACAATAGCTTCTTTTAGTTGCTGTGCAAAGTTGTAAAGCGAGTCGCTCATGTTCTTCACCTCGGTAGCCTTTTCAAACCACTCACGCACCTTTGCAGGATTCTTCTTCAACTGTTCAGAGAAATTTCCATATAAAGCCTCATTCTCCAACGACGAACTCTTAGTAGTGCGGTTCAGACTCTCTTCCACAATAGAGAAGCCATTGAGTACCTCGGTAGAGATATTCAACGCTAACATTGCCATGAGAACAATATACATCAAGTTTATCATCCTCTGGCGAGGAGAAATAGGTCTTTTCTTTATTGCCATTTCTTATTCTTCAGTAGTTGGAGTTGTAACACCAGGAGCAGCCACCTTCATATTCACAGTCATAGCCTGAATCATACGAGTATAAATCTTGTTAAGCTGCTCTATCTGCTGTGCCATCTTAGTTGTCTGTTCATTAATCTGGTCAATAGTACCAATCTGCTTGCTGGCACCTTTAAGCTGCATTTCATAAACACGACTGATACCTGTAAGTGTGCGATTAAGATTCTCCATCTCTTCGCTGTCACGGGTAAGACGTTCACTCTGCTCATTAACCTTGCTAAGGGTTTCCACAAGCTTCTTCAATTCTTCAACATAGTTGCCTTGTGCTTCATTAAGCTTAGCTGCTTCCTCTGCACTCATCTGAGGCACATAGTTAGCCTGAGTCTGAACAGCAGCTACTGCTGCTGGAGCTACTGTTGTTGGCTCAACAGCAGCCACAGGTTCAACATTTGTCACAGGTGCATTTTCTTCAGCTTTAGAATACGACACCTTTCCTGTTGCAAGGAACTCTGGAGTTACTCGTGTAGGCATCTCGCGACCATCAGCTGTTTTATCAAAGGGACGATCGAATGCTGATATAAAGAATACCAGCACCTCTGTTCCCATACCAAGGAACAAAGCTACGTTTGCTCCAGGAAGATAAGTAAGTTTAAAAAGAGCACCCAATATAACTATTGCTGCACCCCAGCTATAGGCATAGTTGAGGAATGTCTGTCCCTGAACAGTATCCATCCACTTTTGCAGACGATACACAATATTGTATTTTCCGTAATTCGTCATAATTACTTTTTCTTTTTAGTAGTTGTTGAATTGGCAAGACTGCGCACACAACGGAAACCGATATAACTACGTGGCTGGTTCTGGTATTCCCATGAACGCCATGCTGAGCGAATAAAACTCTCTGGGTCTTTCCAGCTACCACCACGCACACTTTTCTTCTTCAGTTTATATGGATCTTCTTGTGCTGCATTATAACTGAGCTGAGGGTTAAGATCATTCATAGCATCAACACCTGCCTCTGTGAACACTGTACTTGTCCACTCTGCCACATTACCAGCCATATCAGCAAGACCATTGCTGTTGGTGCCATAAATTCCCACACGACTTGCTATAAGATTACCATCCTCGGTGTAGTTTCCACGGTCTGGCTTGAAATTGGCATAGTAACAGCCACGGCCATTTTTCATATCTTCGTTCTCCCAAGGAAACTCGTTACCTTGCTTTCCACGGGCAGCATACTCCCATTCTGCCTCTGTTGGCAAACGGTAACGCTGCACGTAACGCGCTTCAGGACCAAGACCTTTCAGCAGATATTCTGTTCGCCATGCACAGAAGGCATTAGCCTGTTCCCATGTAACACCAACAACAGGATAGTCGTTATAGGCAGGGTTGCTGAAATAATTACGCATATAAATCTCGTTCTCTGAGTTTGTGAAATCATTCACCCAGCAAGTGGTATCGGGATATATGTTTACAATATATGTATTTAGAAAATCGTATGGACCTGTCAATGGACGATCGATAGTCTGGCGAACAATATTGCCTTCATCATCAATATAGGCTGTGTCCTTAGAAATCATCACAACCTCGTTAGGATCAACCACTACATCAGTATTGAATGTGCGCTCTGCAGGATTCAATCTGTTTCTACGCAATGCAGCAGCAGTGTAGTCATAAATCTCATAACGATAGTTCATCTGTCTCCAGTCGAGCAATTTCTCTCCTGTAACAGGATTAGTCACATAAAGACTTTCTATTGCACGCAGCTCATCCTCATTAGGCTTGCGAGGAAGACTCTTTTTCCAGTTCAGTCGTGGTGTTATAGGGTTGTTATACTTATCTTCGGTAATAAGATAAGTTTCATCACCTCCATACTGAGGATCAGCAAGACGAGTACGAAGAATACTATCTCTTACCCACATCACAAACTGTTTGTACTTTGAATTGGTAACCTCAGTCTCGTCCATCCAGAAGCCATCAACAGAGATATCCTTCTTTGGAGTCTTAAGTCCCCAAAGCGAATCTTTCTTGTTCGCATTAAGCCCCATGTGTAGGAATCCACGCTCCACTTTCACCATACCATAAGGAGCAGGTTCATTAAACGCTTTTCCTCCAACACCAACAACCTCACCGCCTCGACCTGATGCCGATGCAGTCTTTGCACTGAAGCAACCTGTCAGTGTTGTTGCAAGTGCCATAAGGCAGAGAGCTACAACAATATTTCTTTTCATCGTTATATTATATCTCATAAATCAAAATCAATATTTCGTTTTTCTATATCTTAGAGTATTCTTACACTCTGATGCCTATTGCGTCCTTTCTTAGCAAGATTTAAATCCATCTGATAGCCAATATAGAGTTCATGACTTCCATTTCCAGGATTGACACCCGAGGTGTAAACCTCATAACTATATCCCACAACCACACCATGGAAAGTACCTCCTATGAGAAAAGTCACAGAGTTTGTAGGACTATAGCCCAAGCCGCCATACAGCATTTTCTTTTCATTAGTATAGACCAATCTGCCTGTCACATCTGCTCTATAACCAACTCCGTCTGTACGTGCAAGCACAGATGACTTTATAGTTAGAAACGGATTTCTTAGCTTAATATTGTATCCACCAGTCAAATAATATGTTGCATCAACCTTCAACTGATTGGTTTCGCCAAGTTCTACAAGCGGAGAATTAATATGCTGTACCGAAGCACCAACATACCAGTTCCTATGTCTATAATAAACTCCTACGCCTGCATCCAAACTGTTTCCATTTACATTAGAAGATGCCAAAGCAGGATCCGATTTATCATCAACCTCCACACGTGAACCATCAAAGCTTTCGCTTAGCATACCTGCCTGCACTCCTATACTTATATTTCCTCCAAACAATTTGTGTTTATAAGCATATTGAAACGACAAGCGTTTATGGTTAAACAGTCCGATTTTGTCATTCATCAACTGCACACCAGCACCATTACGTGCGTTCAGAAACATAAATGCGACATCAGCTCCTGCGTACGCTGTTTGCGGATTATTCTTAAACCCAGCCATATCAAGAGCGTATGCTGCAGAAACATTCAGTTTATCCTCCTTACCTACAGCTGCCGCATTGAAAGAAGGCTCCATATCAAAATAGTGACTGAACGACACATCGTATTGCGCCTTCAACTCAGAAGGAACAAACCACATCAAAATCAATATGACATAAAGAATTCTTTTCACGATATTATAACGTAAACAAAGGTAATATTATTGCATAGAAAAGGCTGCCCTGCTATGGACAGCCTTCTATATTACATTAATATTCGTCATCATTCCAGAGAAAGTCTTCTTTCGAAGGATAGTCGGGCCAAATATCTTCTATACTATCATAAACTTCTCCTTCATCCTCTATCTCCTGCAAATTTTCCAATACTTCCAAAGGTGCACCAGAACGAATAGCATAGTCTATCAGTTCTTCTTTTGTTGCAGGCCATGGTGCATCTTCAAGTTTGGAAGCCAATTCAAGTGTCCAATACATAGTCTTAAAATTATAGTTCTTATAAATTTGCATGCAAAAGTAAGAAATTATATTTAATCTCAAAGTTTTTGCACAATTATTTTTCTGAAAATAACAACTAAAGATTATAATAAATCTTAATTTAAAAATTCACCTTATAACAGCGTTTATATTTACTCTTATCAAAGAACACTATACCACAATAATAAAGGTCGTAGCAAACACTAACTTTGGAATCGACCAAAAGCTTCTTCCATACATCGTAATTTTCCTTATCATGAATATTCTCGATAACAAGTAACGATTCATCATTAGCCACATCAAGAAGCCTTGAAAGTAAATGTTCCTTTGAATATGCATCCAGTTTAACGCTTGCTACATCATAGCTCTCAGGTACTTCTTTAATCTGCTCAACCACACACTTTCTATTGCCTGCTTGAACATAATCAGCAACAACCTTTTCATTGTCACCATAATAATACCATTTATCACTCTGGTGATGATTGGCTATTCTAAAATAGAGTCGTCCCAACTTACAAGCCAACTTACCAGCGACTTTATGCTTTTCATTAAGTTCATCAAAAGCATAGTAAGGGTAATGTTCGTTGATAACATAGCGTATAAAGCTATAGGCTGAAGGTGACTGCACTCCAAAACCACGACAATAGGCTATACGCCTTATCCAACGAAAAATTACCTTTATATAATACATAATGCAAAGATACTTAATAACAATAGAATTGCAAAAGGAAAAAAAACTTTTCTTCAGATTACTCCGATTCCTCCGAATTTTCAGATTATTCAGAATTTTCCGATTACTCCGAATTTTCTGATTATTCCGATTACTCCGAATTTTCCGAAAACTCTGAAAACAAAAAAGCCCCGAAGAATT